>NZ_PNDK01000029.1:0-16969 GCF_005887265.1 Pseudoalteromonas sp. S1608 | reverse complement strand
GGGAGCAGGACGCGGAAGCTTTGCTCGGTTTTTACTTAGCCCACTAGGCTACAAACCTCGCGCCGCGATTAAATCGCCCCTAGTTTGAACAAATTTTAATCGCAAAGGTCAACAGACCCTAGGACGTTTCAGCCTTTTTTGCTCGTCACTTTTACCAAATAGCGATACAATTGAGTTTGCTTATCATTCTTAATAGTGAAAGCTGCATATCCATAATTGTATTTATCTTAAAAGGACTTAATTTAATGACACCAGAACAAATTAACGCAAAATTAGCGATAAGCGAAGCTGAAAAAAAACGAGTTCTTGAAGATGAGTTTGAAAAACACTCACCTAAACCCTTTGATATTTTTAAGGGATTATTTGGCAGTTTTGCTTATATCGCATTTGTTTCATTGATGTTCCCAGACGTATTAGCTCAGCCTAGTTTTTATCTGTTGTTACTACTTATCTTAACTATAAAAGTTGAGGCGCAAGCAAAGGTGCAGCAAGCGCATAAGCGTATGGATACTTTGTATCGCTTGTTAAAAAAAGAGGCATAGCTTCTAGGGAACCTTTAGTTATTAAGTGGCAAGCTCACAGTAAATACCACCCCATTACCTTGCTCATTATTGTGCGCCGTTACTGTACCTTTGTGGTAATCACACACCAGTCTGACAATATAAAGCCCTAAACCTAAATGCGGTTGTTGCTGCATTTGTTGGCTGCGCACCGATACCATAGAATCAAAAATATGTTCAGTAAGTCCCTCAGGCAATAAGGTACCTGTATTACTTACCGTTAAGGTTGCTTTGTTTTCATTTTGCTTAAGGCTGACTTCAATTGCTGTGTTAGCTTCACTAAATTCCAAGGCATTATTAATTAGCTTATCGAGCAGTTGCGCTATAAATTCAGGGGCACCTTGCATCAATAGTGTGCTTTGGCAAATGTTGAGTGTAAATAACTGGTTAGGATAAGTAAGTTGGTAGCCCTGCATACAGCCACTAATTACTTTTTGTAAATCAAACTGCTCTGGCTCATTGCTTTGAATACTTTGCTCAAGGCGTGTTGCCTCGCTCATGGTGGTAATTATTTTTCCTAAGCGCTCAACTCCTTCGCTAGCACGTTCAAGGTATTTTTGACTCAGTTCACTTTGCTGCAAGCTTTGTAAGTTTTCAAGAGATGAACGGACAACCGCAACCGGTGTGCGCAGCTCGTGAGATAAGCGCGACGACATATTTTCTAAATAATCGGTATAGCCACCAAGTCGGCTCACTATATTTGAAAAGCTACGCGACAGGTCGCCAATTTCGTCATTGGCATCGCTGTAATTTATATGACCTGTTACTCGTCCTTGCGCATCAATGGCTTGCTCTGCTGTGTCTCGTAGTCGTCTAATACGGCTCGATATACGCGAAGCAAAAAAGAACAAAGTGACTGTGCCAATTAACATGACCGCTAAAATCACATTAAATAGTTTTTCCAGCGATTTATTACGCAGTGTACGCACGCCATTGGTGGTTTCTTCAGCTATAACTGCCCCAATCACCTTATCCTCAATCCAAATAGGATACGCAGCCGATAATATCACCGCTTTGTTATCGGGAGTGAGCCGCCACGACGAGGCCGGTTGACCTTTCAGTGCTTTGGCTAAATGAGCGCCTTGCATTGAAGCTACATCGTGTAAGGTATCTATAAATTCATCTTCAGGACGGGTTAAAATTTTATAATACAAAGGATGTAAATAGGCCTGTTCAAAGTGCTGCCACGCAGTTTTTGGCGCTTGATTTTTTAGCCCATCGGCCCATACGCCATCGGCATTTTGAATACTGCCCGATTGCGCTAATACACGGTGATGATTATCGACCACCCATATGCGACTGCCGCTGTGGCCCATGCCTTTTAATATACGGTTTATTTCAGGGGAGGGCACCAGTACCGAGCCTAAATCATTTGGGTTATTTAAGTTCGATGTAGACATAATACTAGGGGATTGTTTTGGTTGTTTACTATCAACATCAGCAATGGCAAATCCCAGTTTATTGCCAAGCATACTCAAAGGAAAGCGCAGCTCAAGGTTGTAACCTGTTTCAGTTTGTTTAAAGAAACCCTGAATTTTAGTAAAAGGCATTTTACTGTTGGCATCAAATGCGTTGACCCAGCCATCTTGGCGCGGAGCAATAATATAAGTATTAAATTGTCCATCAGGGTTTTTTAGGCCAATTTTTACATAGTCATTATTGGTAATGCTGAGGCTGTTTTTAGCACGGTAAATTACAGTGTCATCTGTGACTTTAAATACAGCATATAAGTAATTATCAAACTTACCTACCATGTGGCTAAATGATAAGTTGCTCAGTTGATGGTTATCATCGGCTGTTTGTAAGTAGCGTTTGTCATAAAGCCAAAATAGCGATTGGTAAGCGTCCCAGTCGTTGAGTTTGCCATCTAGTTGAATTGGACTCTTTAAATTATAAGCATAGAGATCGCGGCCTTTTACAACTTGATCTAAAAAGTTGGTTTGTTCGTCAAATAAAGCGGGGCGTTCGTGCAGGGCCGTTGCCAGTGCGCGTGTAGTACCTACTAGCGTTTTTTCTTGGCCTTGGCGTAAAAACTTTTCCATTTCCCATACGTACTCGTAGCCTAACCATGGCAACAAAAACAAAAAGCACGAAAGTAAAATAAATTTACTGCGTAGGCCAAATCTCAGCATGTGGGTTGCTCCCACCTGTAACCCATGCCATACACGGTATCAATGCAGTCAAACTGGCTATCGAGTGCTATAAACTTTTTGCGAATGCGTTTTACATGCGAGGTAATGGTGCTGTCATCTACATAAATTTTAGCATCGCTCATTAACTCATTACGGCTTTTAACGTGGCCAGGTCGTTGGGCGAGTGAATGCAGCATCCAAAACTCAGTTACGGTTAAATCAACCAATTGTTGCTGCCAAAGCACCTGCATGCGTTGCGTATCGAGTATTAGTTGACCACGAGTTATTAATGCATTGGCATCGGCGGGTTGCTCTAATGCTTCCATTCGGCGAAATAGCGCACCAATACGCGCGGCTAAATGCGCTAAGCTAATATCTTTGGTTAAGTAGTCATCGGCGCCCATGCGCAGGCCGCATACGGTGTCTATTTCGCTGTCGCGAGCGGTTAAAAAAATAATTGGTAAGGTTTTAGAAAGTGAACGCAAAGTTTGGCACAGTAAAAAGCCGCCATCTATTTCATGGCCTAAGCCAATATCAACAATGGCTAAATCGGGGAGTGCTTCTTTAAAAGCTACTTCTGCTTGAGGGCGGTTTTCATAACCACTTACCTGATAGCCTTGAGCGCTTAGCATTTCTATGTAGTTTTCGCGAATGGCAGTTTCATCTTCAACGATAGCTATTTTTTTCATTTTTTAATTACTCATATTGACTTAGGCGCACTATAGCGAAGTTTTTGCGCTAAGTACGGTTAAAAACACAATTGCCATTTTTTTGCCACAATTGCTCAGCAGTTTGCCATTTTTACTCCCCTTTATTGCCACTTCATGGTGTTTTAATAAAGCTATTGAAATTACCAATACAACGCAAGTGCCAACCAATAACTTGCCAACCATTATTAATAGTAAGGAATAGACCATGAAGAAAACATTAATCGCACTTACACTTGTTAGCACTTTTTGTACGCCAGTATTTGCTGCGGATACCCCATCAAAAGAAGCAAAAAAAGAAACAATTGTTGGCCTGAGCACCGGTGCAATTATTGGTGGTGTTGTTGGTGGGCCAATCGGCGCGTTTGTAGGCGCATTTGCTGGTGGTTTGATTGGCGATGCCAAGGTAGCTGAGCAAACCATTGTTGAGCAGCAGCAAGCTTTAACTGTAATGACAGAGAAAACCAACGACTACCAGCACGTACTTAATCATAACAGTCACCTAGAGGCGCAACTTGAACTACTGGCGCAACAAAATGAGCAATTAACGCAATCGCAGCTTAATAATTTATTGGCGATGACAGTGCAATTTAAAACAGGCTCTAGCGCTATTGCTCCACATTTTGCCAAGCAGCTTGATCAATTAGTTGCGTTATTAAAAAGCCAACCGCAACTCGCGCTCGATTTAAGTGGCTTTGCCGATCAGCGCGGTGCAGAGCAAGCGAACTTATTACTTTCAAAAGCCAGAGTAAACGCCGTACAAAGTTACTTAATTAAACAGGGAGTTAGCCATACACGTTTAAGCACACAAGCATTTGGCGAGCAACAAAGCATAGCAAACAGTAACACCCTTGAAGATAACTTTTTTGACAGACGCGTTACCCTGACTACCCGTGCGCTTAATCAAACGACTGATCAAACAGCAAGCAATTAATCGCAAGGCGTTCGATGGAGTGATTTATGTTGAGTAAACCCACCAAAGTGCTTACCAAGGTAAGCCTTTTTATTTTTATTATCATTGTGCTTTTGGCCAGCTTTAAAAGCCATGCACAGTCGCCAAAACTATCTTTGTTTGATAGCCAAGGAGTGGCAGTAAATCCTGGGGTTATTTTAAAAAGCGATGCAAAAATGACCCTAACAGGGCTAATTAATCATGTTGTAGTAACGCAGCACTACATAAATGAAAACCCTTTTGCCGTAAATGCACGTTATGTATTTCCTTTACCCGATGAAAGCGCCGTGCAAGCAATGACCATGCGCATTGGCGAGCGAGTTATCAAAGGTAAAATAGCAAAAAAACGCCAAGCTGAAAAACAGTACCAAGCTGCCAAAAAAGCAGGCAAACAAGCTTCATTGCTGCGACAGCAGCGTGCAAATATGTTTATTACCAATGTGGCAAATGTAGGGCCAGGAGAAGAAATAGTTATAACGCTTGAGTATCAAGAGATTATTGATTACCAACACGGAACCTTTGCGATTCATTTTCCAACCACAATTACGCCACGCTATCATGCAATAACAGGAGAAGTTAACGATGAGCAAGGTAAGGATGCGGTAAAAAGCACTAATACACCTTCGTTCACTCCACAGGGGTGGTTAAGCCCTGTTTACACAAAACAAACCAATGAGGCGGCAAATGCCAGCGATTTAAGCTTAACAATTAACATGGATATAGGCTTAGAATTGGTTGATATAAACGCTAAGTACCATCAAGTTAATATTGAAAACCCTGCATTTGGGCAATACAGCATTGTGCTAAAACCACAGCAAGCCATAAATAAAGACTTTGTACTTGAGTTTAAGCCACTACAAATAGCGCAAGCGCAAGCTGCACTTTTTACTCAGCAAGCACAAAATGGTGAGCAGTATGCGTTAGCAATGCTAATGCCGCCAAGCGATAGTTTTACTCAATCTCAGCGTTTACTGCGTGAAATGGTGTTTGTAGTTGATACCTCGGGATCTATGCATGGGCAGTCTATTGAACAAGCTAAAAAAGCGCTGTTTTACGCATTATCATTATTAGATAGTGATGATAGCTTCAATATTGTCAGTTTTAATAATGAGGTTGCAGCCATGAGTGAGACCCCATTAATTGCCAGTGACTTCAATTTACGTCGCGCAGAGCGTTTTATTTATAACTTACAAGCCGATGGCGGAACTGAAATAAAAGGCGCACTTGATGCGGTACTTGATGGTACGCAGTTTGAAGGGTTTGTACGCCAAGTTGTATTTTTAACCGATGGTAGCGTAAGTAACGAAGATCAGTTATTTAAACATATTGCGCATACTTTAGGTGATAGCCGTTTATTTACTGTGGGCATTGGTAGTGCGCCTAACCGTTATTTTATGCGTCGTGCCGCTGATATAGGCAAGGGAACTTACACCTTTATAAGCAGTGCTCATGATGTGCAGCCGAAAATGCAGCAGTTGTTTGATAAACTTGCTCACCCGGCGATGACTAATTTAGCGTTAACAAATACAAATGGAGACAGCTTAGATTTTTGGCCCTCACCTTTGCCTGACCTATATTTTGCTGAGCCTATTATGGTGGCTATTAAATTAGACACTACCGATGCAATTACTTTTACGGGGCAAACTGCGCATGGGGAGTTTAAGGTTAAGCTTAATCCGCAAGCAAGTTCAAAAGCCACAGGAATTGATAAGCTCTGGGCACGTCAAAAAATAAAGTCGTTATTGTTATACAACCAACAAAGTGTTGTAAAACAGCAAGTGCAGCAGCTCGCGCTTGAGCATCAATTACTTAGCCCATTTACTGCGTTTATTGCCATAGAAGAGACGACCATAAAAGAAGTTGCTAAACAAAGCACACAAGTGGCTAATACTATGCCACAAGGAATGAGTATGCGCTTGCCGCAAACTGATGGGCAAAGCAAAATACATATTGTGTTTGGAGCATTACTGCTACTAGGTGGTCTGTTGTTAGTAAGGCGCTGTAAATGAAAAAGTGGCTAAGCATAGGTTTACTTGCCTTAGGGCTGAGCTTGTTTGGCCATGGTGTATACATGCAGGCAAAGGCGTGGCTTGCACAAGTGTTAATAGAGCAAGCTTGGCAAACGACCATCAAATCTTCCAATAAAAAAATTAAGCCGTGGTTTTATGCTGATAGCTACCCGGTGGCACAAATAATATGGCCAAAGCATAATAAACGACTAACCGTGCTTGATGGTGCAAGTGGTAGAAACTTAGCGTTTGCGCCGAGCCACTTTTTACCAGCTGGGGAGTTAGGTGGGGTTAATTTTGGTAATTCGCAAGGAGCACTTATTGCTGGCCACAACGATACCCACTTTGCGTTTTTAAAAAACGCTAAAGTGGGGGAGCAATTTTCTCTACAACTTAAAAATGGCCAAGTGCAGCATTATTCAGTAACACATGTTGAGGTAATTAATCAGTACAACACCGATTTTTTGCAGCAATCAGGGCTGTATTTATTAACCTGTTACCCTTTTGATTCGCTGGCCTCGGGTACCGATTTAAGGTGGTTAGTGTCGGCAGAAATATCCTCACCCGAAGTTGAGTTAGGAATATCAACCACTAGTTCTTGATGGCGTTGACTAATCATTACGCCTATAAACACCACAAATATGCTGATCCACTGGCCAAGAGTTAGTACTTCGTTGAGGATAATGGCTGACAAAATTAAAGTGAAAATAGGGATTAAATTAGAGTAAGCCGCGGCGGTTAATACCGACACTTTACTAATCGCGTAGTTGTACATGCCGTACCCACCCAAAGTAACACAAGAGCCTAAGTACAAAATGCTCATTAGTGCGGTTAAATCGTGTTGGTTTTCACTAGGTAGGTCAATAAATAATAAAAACGGAGCAAAAAACAAACTACCACTCACGCCTTGCAGAGCAATCAATGTGAGTGGGGAATAACGGTTAGCTAAATGTTTTATACACACGGTATAAAATGCCGCGCACACCATGGCCATTAATTCTAAAAAATTCCCCAGTAATGGGTTTGGGGCTTGGCTTGAACTCGGTGAGAGCAAGGTCAGTAAAATACTACCACCAATACACAGCGTAAAACCCACCACAATAGCTTTACTAATATGCTCTTTGAGCATGAAAAACGCTAAGAATGCCACAATAATGGGTAAACAAGAAACAATCACCCCCGCCTGAGACGCTGAAGTGTACTCCATTGCATGCCCTTCAAATAAAAAGTACAAGCAAGGCTCTGCCAGCGACATGCCAAATAAGTACTTCCAATCGCCTTTTAAATATTCAAAACGAATTACGTAACGCCATAAACATAACGAAATCAGTAAAGTGGTGAGCATACGTAAAAATATCACCAAGGCAGGATCATAAATCGCAATCGCGTATTTAAGTGCAATAAAGGAGCTACCCCACAAAAAGGTGGCAATAATTAAACATAAACTGGCAGGCATAAGGCGTAATTTAAACGGTTGAATATAGTGCGATCCTAGCATGCAGAGGGGGTGATTGAATATTTTTTACTTGTTCAAAAATACCGAACTGGTATAAATAAATTCATCATTTATTGCGCTAAGTAAAAAACATGCAAAGGGATCAGGTCGTAGTTGTAAAGCTAGGTACAAGCGTACTCACTGGCGGTACCGATAAGTTAGACAAAGCACATATGGTGGAACTTGTTCGCCAATGCAGTGAGCTAAAAAAGCAAGGTCATCACGTTATTTTAGTATCAAGCGGTGCGGTCGCCGCAGGTCGCGAACAGCTATTAAAGCCCTGTGGGCGCACATTAATAGACAAACAAATGTTGGCCGCCATTGGACAGGGGCAGCTCATTCATATTTGGCAAAGCTTATTTGCGTTGTATGGCATTAACGTCGGGCAAATGCTACTAACGCGCGCGGATGTTGACGACAGAGAGCGCTATTTAAATGCCCGCGATACCCTCAATGCCCTATTAAATTACGATGTAGTGCCGATCATTAATGAAAATGACGCAGTTGCTACTAGCGAAATAAAAGTAGGTGACAACGATAACTTGTCGGCATTGGTGGCTATTTTAGCCAATGCCGATAAATTGCTGCTACTGACCGACCAACAAGGGTTATTTACCAGCGATCCGCGCACCGACATTAACGCCACCTTGATTGACGAAGTTACTCATATTAATGATGAGTTACGCCAACTTGCGGGTGGCAGCGGTACAAACCTAGGCACAGGGGGTATGGCAACCAAACTACAGGCGGCAGATATTGCCAGAAGAGCTGGGGTTGAGGTGATTATTGCCAAAGGCGCTGATGAAAACGTGATTTTAAAATGCATGAGCGAGCAACTGCCAGGTACTCGTTTTTTAAAACTTACCGCCCCTAAAGATGGCCGAAAAAAATGGTTATTGGCAGGGCCTAAAAGTAGCGGCCAAATTTTGATTGATGCCGGTGCGGTGCATGCATTGCAATCTAAGGGCGCCAGTTTACTTGCTAAAGGCATTACGCGTGCAATTGGTGAATTTGAACGTGGAGATTTAATTAACTTAATTGATGTAAACGAGCAAATTATTGCACGGGGATTAACTCGCTTTAGCCATCTTGAAATCGATAAAATAAAAGGCGCACATTCTAATCAAATCAGCCAATTACTTGATTACGATAGCGGCGTGGAAGTGCTACACAGAGATGATATGGTGGTGTTGTAATTAAGCACTTTTTTAACGATATAGCGCAACGTATAATCCGCTTATAGTGTTGCGCTTTTTTGTGTTAAAATCTTGCACCTTAAATTTGTTGTAAAGAGTATTGAAGATGAAATTAGTTCGCTGGGTTTTAGGTTGTATCATCTTATTTTTTAATTTTGTTTTTACGCCGCGTAGCAAAAAACGTGATCCGCAAGAGCAAACTAAGCTTGATCAGCAAACCGCACAATTTAAGCTCTATCAATTCAAAGCATGCCCTTTTTGTGTAAAAGTGCGCCGTTCAATTAAGCGTGAAGGCTTAAAAATTGAAACACGCGATGCAAAAAATGATGAGCAATACCGCCAAGAGCTATTAGAGCAAGGCGGAAAAGTTAAAGTACCTTGTTTACGTATTGAGCAAGATGGCCAAGTAAAATGGCTTTATGAATCAAACGATATTATTGCTTACTTAAACAAAGTAGCCGCTTAAAATATTTATTGGTATTTCATACCATCTCACTTATTAAAAGAGACATTACCATGACAATTCGTACCCGTGTTGCTCCGTCGCCAACTGGTGACCCGCATCTTGGCACCGCTTACATTGCCTTATTTAACTACTGTTTTGCTAAACAGCAAGGCGGTGAATTTGTACTTCGTATTGAAGATACTGACCAAGTTCGCAGCACACCTGAATCTGAACAAGCCATCATGGATAGCTTACGCTGGTTAGGCCTTGAATGGGATCATGGTCCTGATGTAGGTGGTGAGTTTGGTCCATACCGTCAATCTGAGCGCAGTGATTTATATAAAAAATACGCTCATCAGTTAGTTGAAGACGGCAAAGCATTTTATTGTTTTGCAACCAGCGAAGAACTGGACCAAATGCGTGAAGAGCAAATGGCCGAAGGTCTGCGTCCTAAATACGATGGTCGTGGCTTAAACCATACAGAAGACGAAATTAAAGCAAACCTAGCTGCTGGTAAACCGTACGTTATACGTATGAAAATCCCAAGCGAAGGTACCTTTAAGTTTAACGATTACCTACGCGACGAAATTGAGATCCCGTGGGAAAACGTAGACATGCAAGTGCTATTAAAAGCGGATGGTTTTCCAACGTACTTTTTAGCTAACGTGGTGGATGATCACCATATGCAAATTAGCCATATTTTCCGTGGTGAAGAGTGGATAAACTCAGCGCCTAAGCTATTAAAACTGTATGAAGATTTTGGTTGGGAAGCACCGGTACTAGGTCACTTACCATTACTGCGTAATCCAGATAAATCAAAACTGTCTAAGCGTAAAAATCCAACGTCTATTAATTACTACAAAGAAATGGGTTACTTACCAGAAGCGGTACTAAACTACTTAGGCCGTATGGGTTGGTCAATGCCTGATGAGCGTGAAAAGTTCACCCTTAATGAGATGATTGAACATTTTGACATGAAGCGTGTATCGCTTGGTGGCCCAGTATTCGACGTAGACAAGTTAAGCTGGTTAAACGGTATGTGGATCCGCGAAAACTTAACTGATGCAGAGCTAATGCAGCGTTTTGTTGACTGGAAATTTAATGGCGACATGCTTGCTAAAGTATTACCGGAAGCTAAAACGCGTATAAATACGCTCTCTGACATGGTTGATTTAGCAGGGCACTTTGTAGGCGGCATACCGACTTACGATCCAGCGCTATTAACAGCCGGTAAAGCTGACGAAGATGTTATTCGCCAAGCATTACAATTTTTTGTATGGCAGCTAGAAGGCTTACGTAGCTTTGAAAAACCAGCTATTTTTGCAATTGCAAAAGAAGTCGCTACCTTCCACGAGCTTAAAATTAAAGACTTCTTAGAGCCTATATTTGTGGCTATTACCGGCAAAACATCATCTACCTCGGTATTAGATGCAATGGAGATTTTAGGATCAGATCTATCGCGTGCACGTTTACGTGTTGCGCTTGCCCATTTAGGTATTTCTAAAAAGCAGGCTAAAAAGATAGAACGCGCATACCGCGATTACCCAAGTGCGTAATCGTGTATACAGATTCAAAAGCCGCTTAATTTAAGCGGCTTTTTTGTGCCTGTAATTCTAAGATGGAGTTGCCAGCATAGGGTAAGTAAATAGGAAAAAGTGAAACACGTTAACGAGCCAATGACATAAAATGGCCCATTCTAATCGGCTTGTTTTATAGTAAATATAGCCATAACCAAAACCTGCTACGGCCGCCACGAGCATATAATGAGTACCCGCTGAAAAGTGTGCCAGTGAAAATACACAAGTACTGATCACCGGTGCGAGCAGTGCAAACCTGCTCGGGGTTATTAGTTTTGAAAGCTTAGTTTGTATCACTCCCCTAAATAATGCCTCTTCTGCAACGCAGGTAAAAAGTAGGTTGATAGCTATAAATAACAACCAAAATTCAGGTACTTTTGGCGCAAATTCAACAAGGCCCAATATTAAAGCAGTTATAAGCGCCGCTAAAATGGTGATAGTTATAATTAAAATAGGGTAGCCGATAGTCACTGGCTTTGCCGTTTTATTTTTTGCAAAAAAATAAGCGCTCAGCATTAAACCCGCTAATGCTTTATCGAAATTAGCATACAGGGTAAATGCAATTGCGTTACTGGTGACTTGTTCATTAACAACAATTGGCAGGTTATTAAAACCCGCAAACCAATGTAAGGCTAACCCGAGTGAGGCTGTTATAAATAAAGACGTTAGAACATTACGTTTTAACGCTGAGGTTGCCAATAGCGTAAAGTGAAACAATCCCACATAAACAGCTATAACAGCAACCGCGGTTAAGTTTATATATTCTTGATAATAGGCAGTAATAACACTTAGCAGCAATAAGTATTGCCATAATGGTTGGCGAAATACAGTGAGTTTACACTGTGGGAAAACACATAAAATAGCGGCAGCTAAAAAGTAAAAAGTCATTGGCAAATACAGCTTGTTGTTTGATAGGGGAAATGAGAGAAAACGAATTACATAGCGTTATAGTCTCAATTAGATAATTTTGAGCTATTAATAATTATAGGCTTGTCCGGTACAAATAACGGCTAAATCACAATTGTAGCGAGATACTGATTGGCATTGCTCTAGTGTAAATGCATTGCCACCTAAATAAAGCACATCGTTTTTAAGGGATTCTATAGCTTGTGATTTCAAGCGGTTATAGCTAATTGAGGATGTTCGCGTATTATCTGATTCATCGCAGCTTTCGCCTTTTATTCCACCAAGGGGGCTTGCACCTCTATCGAGAGCGTCCTGAACACTGTAAAACTGCTCTAGGCCACGTTTTTTAATGTGGCTTGAAACGTGTTCTGATAAAACGTCGTCGTCGATATTGGTTGTGTAAGTAACGTTATTACAGCCAGTTAAAAATGAAACCGCGCATATTAATAAAGAAAAATACTTCATTAGTTAATCCCTTAAACTCGTATTTTCCTAATTTACTTAGTAAATTAGCGAGTTGCAAATTATCATTTTTCGCCTTTATTAAACAGATTCGACCTCTCAAGATTTTTTTTCTGGTAGTATAGCTAGGTTATAAGCAGTTTAAGCAGTGAACACACTATGTTAAGTCCTTACTATCAGCAGCATGCTGATTATGTTTCAATTTCTCGTGAGCAAGGTTGTCGCTTTGCTAAATGTGTAGCCGACGACTACAACCCGCTTCATGATAAAGACGCTAAAAAGTTTTGCGCACCAGGAGACTTACTTTTTTCTCTAGTGTTAGACCGCTATGGCATTAGTGAGCGAATGGAGTTTACCTTTGCCGGTATGGTTGATGAAAATACCAAGCTAAATTTTCCAGAACAACCAGGAGAAGAGTTTGATGTAACCCATGGCGAAAAAGTAATTTTAAAGGTTAAACGCGACGGTAAAACCAGTAAATGCCCAACACTTACAAACAGTCTAATAAAAAATTATGTTGAGTTCTCAGGTGCTGCGTTCCCGCATGTAATTATTCCTTTAATGGGCAAGCAAGAGGTAATGATAAACCCTGCGCGCCCTATGATTATTTATGAATCAATGATCATTAACCTTAATAACATTGATATTAAATCACCGACCCTAGAGTTTGCAGAGCCAAGTTTTGAATACGCTGGTAAACGCGGCAAAATAACCTTGCGCTTTAATTTATTAGAAAACGGCGAAAAGGTGGGTTTTGGTGAAAAACACATGGTGGTATCGGGTATTCGTGAATACTGTCAAAGCACCGTAGATGATTTAATTGCATTTTATAATGAGCGTAAAGCCACATTAAAACCGGCTTAAATACTTCATTTTACTTAGGCGCTATTTAGCGCCTTTTTTATTACTTAAGCTCAGGTATAATAGCGTTCTTTGTTATTTTAAAGCCAAGCTTATGTCTGCCACATCGTTCTCATCACTAGCCCTAGACCCGTTACTATTAACGGCAATAGAGCAAAATAATTACACTACGCCTACCGCCATTCAGCACAAAACGATACCGCCAATTTTAGCGGGCAAAGACGTTATGGGCAGCGCTCAAACTGGTACTGGTAAAACAGCCGCTTTTGTTTTGCCGCTATTACATAAGCTTTTAAATACCGCTAAAAAAGACGAACCAGGCATTGCCCGTGTGGTTATTTTAACGCCCACCCGTGAACTTGCTCAGCAAGTATTTGCAAGCTTTGAAAAATACGCACAAGGTACAGATATAAAAGGTGCACTTGCCTATGGTGGCGCAAGTATTGGCCCACAAATTAAAGCGCTTAAAACAGCACAAGTAATAGTGGCAACGCCTGGGCGCTTACTTGATCATATAGTGAAGGGCAGTGTGGTGCTTTCAAGCGTGGATTCTTTGGTATTTGATGAAGCAGACCGCATGCTTGATATGGGCTTTATTGACGAAATTAAACGAATACTGCGTCATATCCCAGGCGATCGTCAAACCTTACTGTTTTCCGCCACCTTTGATGACAGTGTTTTTGAGCTAAGTAAAAAGCTACTTAAAGACCCTGAGCTTATTGAAGTCGATAAGCGCAACTCAGCGGCAGTAGAAGTAGAGCAAGTTATTTACGCTGTAGATGAAGATAGAAAGCGCGAACTGGTATCGCACATGATTGGCATGAAAAACTGGCGCCAAGTACTTATATTCACCCGCACAAAACAAATGGCCGATAAGCTTGCCAAAGAAATGTGTAAAGATGGTTTAAAAACCGAATCTATTCATGGTGATAAATCACAAGGTGCTCGCGACCGCGCATTACAAAACTTCAAAGAAGGCAGTACGCGTGTTTTAGTGGCCACCGATGTAGCGGCGCGCGGTTTAGACATACCGGCACTTAAATACGTAATTAACTTTGAATTGCCATACATAGCTGAAGATTATGTGCATCGTATTGGCCGTACAGGACGAGCTGGCGAGCAAGGCCTTGCAATGTCATTAGTGAGCTTAGATGAGCAATGGTTACTTGAAGAAATTGAAGTACTGCTTGATACGCGTTTAGCCCCACAATGGCTTGAAGGCTATGAACCTGATTTAAATAAGCCGCCTAAAGATAACCGTAAAAACACTAACAAAGCGCGTAAAGATCGCGATAAAAAACGTATTACAGGGCAAAGAGCGCCAAATAGAAGACGTAAATAAAAGCGTTCAGTTTTTAGCTATCAGTTGTCAGTAAAAAAGAGCCCAACACGGCGTTAAATTTAGCGCCGTGGTTTGCTGCATCTTCTTAATTCACTACCTCTCCCTGTTAGTTCTTTTTAGCACACAGCTTAAGTGTTAAGTCATTGTATTGTTTACATGTAATCAATAAAGTGTAATTATTTTGTCGAGAATGAAATCAGGTGATTGAAGCGAAAAATATAAAAAAGGAAGTGAAATTGGATTATCTCAATTGGTTGAAAAAGGAATACGCTGAGCTAGGTAATGTGTCAGACGAAACTATTAATGCTCATATAAACTCAGCAAAAATGGACTCTCAGCTATTTAGGGAGTTTATCAAAGTCTTAGGATTTTTAATTTTTGTGGTTCCATTCAATTTGTATCTATCTATTTCAGGGGTGGTCACTTTTAATAGTATTTACTATTGGCTTATTGTGATCTTTTCGAGTTTTATTGGGGTTTTTGTTGCATTGTATTGCGAGCAAACCTTAATTAAAAAACAGCTAAAAAAAACAATCCACGATAAACACAGTAATAAAATATAAATTTAAAAAGAAATTGACCGGCGAATTACATTATAAAAATAAAAAGGCAAGCCATAAAGTTGTAGTAGCTCATATCTGATCGTACAGCTGAGGAGAATTAGTTTAGATTTCACCTGACAAGCAGCTATGAGCGAGAAGCGGTCATTGATATTGGCTAAATATCGTCGTTAATTGATTTGTTAAACTGTTCCTTGCGCATATATTCATGAAAATGAGCGATGCGCGCATATTGTTCTATTTAACTTTTCTTTAAAGTTTTA
Organism: Pseudoalteromonas sp. S1608; assembly: GCF_005887265.1. GTDB lineage: Bacteria > Pseudomonadota > Gammaproteobacteria > Enterobacterales > Alteromonadaceae > Pseudoalteromonas > Pseudoalteromonas undina. The sequence goes on along the minus strand of NZ_PNDK01000029.1, from coordinate 1,502 downwards.
GAAAACTTAGTGATAGTAATACCTTAGGTTATTTGTTAAAACTATATATAGTAGACAAATGAGCGTGGAGTCGGCAGAAATATGCGCGATGAGCGCACTATTAAATTGTTATGTTCTTTGAATGGATTTAGTGGATTGAATAAAAGCGGAAAATTTAAACTTTGGTTATTAGCTTTAGTTGTCTGCATTGTTGGCTTTCAGTTTTCTGAGCCAAGCATGACTTTTTATGCTAACCCGTTTTATATCGGCAGCTTCGTTTTCGCTATAGCAATATTGATAAATACCCTGAATTACTTTTGTCCACAGTGTAAAAGAAATCAAGTTGTGGTTTCGTTAAAGCAGTTTAAGCTACCTAATGATACATGCCGCAATTGTGGTTATACGTTCGGCAAAAATGATGTTAAATAACTTCAGTGGCTTAGAACATAACAAAAAAATTAAGTCACTCACTGCGTTCGCTGGGACGCATACATGCGGGGCGGCTTCGCCATTATGCCCCACATGCCTGCGCCCCTTATTTAAAAGTTATGCCTAGGAGTTACAATGCCAGTTATCGCAGACACACCAAAACCTCCATACTTTGCTGTAATTTTCACTTCTACACGCACGGAAGGTGATAATGGGTACGGTAAGATGGCAAATAGGATGGTTGAATTAGCAGAAAAACAGCCTGGTTATTTGGGAGTGGAATCAGCAAGAGAAGATGTTGGCATAACAGTATCTTATTGGACAGATCTCGATTCAATTAAAAAGTGGAAAGCTAACTCAGAGCATTTAGAAGCTCAAAAAACTGGACGTAAATCTTGGTACGAATCTTTCAAAGTTCGTATTTCAAAAGTAGAACGAGATTACGGCATATAACAAGAGCTTTAAACAGAACTTGCTCCTCACCCGTTTTAGCCTGTTAATTAGGCGTTGTTAGAAGCAATGCAAATTTTTGAGTACAACCATACTATGATAAACAAGCTTGATAATCCGAATAAAGAAGTTGCCAATCAAATTTTCGAGGTCTTTCAAAATTCTTATAAAGTTGAAGCTAAACTTATTGGTACTCTTAATTTTCCACCGTTATCGCGCAGTGCCAAAGATATAGAAAGTTCCAAAACCCTATTTTATGGTTTTTTTGAAAATGGATTTATTGCCGCAGTTATAGAGATTACTTTAAAAGGTAAGCATTTAGAGATCGACAGCTTAACTGTTGACCCAAGTTATTTTAGGAAAGGCATTGCAAACAAATTACTTAGTTACGTTCTTGGCTCATTCGAATATACAAAAGCCATTGTAGAAACGGCTGTAGCTAACGAGCCTGCAATAAAGTTGTACAAAAAGCATGGCTTTGTGGAGTTCAAACGGTGGACTCCATCTCATGGCATCGAAAAACTAGCTTTGTTCAAACCTCACAGATCAAGTTAGTACTTATTAAAATAAACGAAGCTAACTACTTGAACTGGCTTATTTTATGTAGCTTATCATTCTGCCCGAACCCCGAACCCCGAACCCCG
>NZ_PNDK01000028.1:0-64841 GCF_005887265.1 Pseudoalteromonas sp. S1608 | reverse complement strand
CGTTAAGGTCTGCCACTAATATGTGCTTGGGGACAATAGCGGTTTGGACCCACCTGACCCCTTGCCGAACTCAGTAGTGAAACGAAACAGCGCCGATGATAGTGTAGCATTTGTTATGTGAAAGTAGGACATTACCAGGCTCCAAATAGTAGAAAGCCCGATTCGAAAGAGTCGGGCTTTTTTACGTCTGCAGGAAAGTGAAAATATTAGCCGTCAGTCGTCAGCCGTCAGCCGTCAGCTATCAGTTGCACAGCGTTAACCAGGCAACCGTAGAGTGGGTTTAGTATCTCGACAATATTCTAGGTGATTGCCGTAATTAAGTAGAGAACCGACTTCAATTAGTCGGTATTTACTTTGAGGTTTTTTATGATCATTAAAGCGAGCTTAATGGCGTTAGTGACTGAGAAAAATATAATTTTGCTTTGTTAGTGGCTTTGATTTAGGATCAAAACAGTTTAAAACCATGAATGATTTGCCTGTGTATAGATTATTAATTAGCGCCTTATCCATTTTCTTTTGTGTTTCTGTATCAGCAGTTGAAGTAACTGATCTATATCAAGATATTTTGGTCGTAGAAGATAAATCTCGTGATACTCGTTTAGACGCTAGCCGCAAAGCGTTGCTTAACGTATTAGTAAAAGTGAGTGGTGACAAAAGCGCTGATGAAAATCGAGTCGCTAAGCAACGCACTAAAGATATATCCGATTATATGCTGAAATTTGAATATGATGAGCGTATTCCCGGAGAGCTTAAATTATTAGTTAAGTTTGAAGCACGAAAAATCGATGCACTAATCAAAGAGCTTAATTTGCCATTATGGGGAATGCAACGACCACTGGTTGCAATCTGGTTAGGGATTGAAGATAACAGGCAACGAGAGCTAGTAACCCAAGAAAGTTACCCACAGTTAGAGCAGCTCATTTATGATAAGGCAAGCCGTCGTGGATTACCTGTCGTTGTACCTTTGCTTGATTTACAAGATAGACGCCTTGTTGGTGTCCCTGAGGTTTGGGGGAACTTTTCTGAACCAGTAGAAGAGGCATCTAAACGTTACAGTGCTGAGCGCAGTATTACTGCTAGAATGTATCAAGAGTTTAACTCCGATAATTGGGTATTAGATTGGCGTTTTACTAATGACGAAATGTTTGAATCTAACCGAATTATTGGCTATAGACAGCAAATCGTTGCGCAAATGATTGATGATTTAGCGCAAGGTTTAGCTGGCGAATATGCGATCGATCCGAATGCGTATTATGAGCAACGTACTGCCAATTTGACCTTAAAAGGGACAGATAATTTTGTGGATATAGAGTTGGCAAAGCGCCGTCTACTCAACCTAAGTGTTGTCACCCAAGCGGTTATTATACGTAAAACTCCCGATTCTGTTGAATTTAAGCTAGATCATACCGGCACTGTAAACGATCTTAAAAAAGCCCTTGGTCTTGATAATGCCTTTAAAGATTACGTCGACCCCCGTGCTTTTTATCACATAGTTGATAAGCAAAGCCTAGAGTATCAATGGGTTGAAAACTAATGCTAACTCAAGAGCCAATGCAAATGGCGCTACCGGTTACTTTACCGGATGATGAAACATTTGCCTCTTATTTTGGGGGAGAAGACTCATTAGAGGTTAACCACCTTAAAGATAGCTTTTCTAAGCTATCTCAAGCTTTTCAGTATACTTATTTGTGTGGCTTAGGAGACTCAGGTAAATCCCATTTGTTATACGCCACCTGTATTCAAGCCCAGGAGCGCGGCTTATCGAATATGCTGCTATCAATGCGAGAAGTTCTACATTTTGGCCCGATGGTTTTAGATGGTCTTGAGGCGCTAGATGTATTATGTATTGATGATGTTCACTTAGTGGCGGGTAATGATGCATGGGAAAAAGCGTTATTTAATTTCTTCAACCGCTTTAATGAGCCTAATAAAATGCTGGTAGTAACTGCTGATTTACTGCCAAATATGCTTAATATTAGCTTGCCCGATTTAGAATCACGCTTGAAGTGGGGTACCACCTTTCAAATTCGCTCCATGAGTGATGATGATAAAGCACAAGCGCTAGTAAAGCGGGCAAACATGCGCGGTCTTGAACTAAGTGACGAATGCGCGCGGTTTTTATTAACCCGTTTAAGTCGTGATATGCGCGCATTATTGGATGTATTAGACAAATTAGATCACGCATCCATGGCTGCACAGCGAAAATTAACTATTCCTTTCATAAAATCAACGCTAAAGCTGTAGTAGGTCTAGAATCTAGACCCCGCTTTCAGTTATCATTAGCTAACTAAATTGTAATCACCTTCTTTGAAAGATCAGGTATCGAATGAACTTAGAAAATATATTAGCGCAAGCACTTGAGGCAGTTGCCAGTGCCAGTGAAATCGCGCAACTAGAAGAGATCAGGGTTAACTACCTTGGTAAAAAAGGCGAGATCACCAGCTTACTTAAAACACTGGGTAAAATTGCTCCTGAAGAACGCAAAGAAGCAGGCCAGGTAATCAATCAAGCTAAGCAAGATGTGCAAAGCGCAATTAATGACAAGCGTGAGCTGTTAGCGAGTAAAGCACTTGAAGAAAAACTAGCTGCTGAAACTATCGATGTAACTTTACCAGGCCGCGTTATGCCTTCTGGTGGCCTTCACCCAGTAACACGTACAATTGAGCGTATTGAAAGCTTTTTTGGTGAACTAGGCTTTGAAGTTAAATCAGGCCCTGAAGTTGAAGATGATTTTCATAACTTTGATGCGCTAAATATTCCTGAGCACCATCCTGCTCGCGCCGACCACGATACCTTTTACTTTAATCCTAAGTTGGTGTTGCGTACTCAAACTAGTGGTGTGCAAATTCGTACCATGGAAACAGAGCAGCCGCCGCTTCGTATAATTTCACCAGGGCGTGTATATCGTAATGACTACGACCAAACACATACACCTATGTTCCATCAGGTGGAAGGTTTAATGGTCGATACGGACGTTAGCTTTACTGAGCTCAAAGGTATTTTACATGACTTCTTACGTAACTTTTTTGAAGAAGATATGGAAATTCGTTTCCGTCCTTCATTCTTCCCATTTACAGAGCCCTCAGCCGAAGTTGATGTAATGGGTAAAGATGGTAAATGGTTAGAAGTATTAGGCTGTGGCATGGTTCACCCTAACGTACTTAAGTCTGTTGGTATCGATCCTGAAAAATACACCGGTTTTGCTTTTGGTATGGGTGTAGAGCGCTTAACTATGTTGCGTTACGGCGTAAACGATTTACGTGCGTTTTTCGAAAACGACTTAAAATTCCTAAACCAGTTCCGTTAAGAGTGAAGAAATAAAATGAAATTTAGTGAAAAGTGGTTAAGAGAGTGGGTAAATCCTGCAATTGATACGCAAGCTCTTTCGGAACAGCTTTCAATGGCTGGTTTAGAAGTAGATGGCGTAGAGCCGGCAGCAGCCAAATTTAATGGTGTTGTTGTAGGTGAGGTGGTTGAATGTGGCCAGCACCCTGATGCAGATAAACTACGTGTAACAAAAATTAATGTTGGTGGTGATGAACTGCTTGATATTGTTTGTGGTGCACCAAATTGCCGCCAAGGTATTAAAGTTGCTGTTGCCACTGTTGGTGCAGTATTACCAGGTGATTTTAAAATTAAAAAGGCCAAACTTCGTGGTCAACCATCACACGGCATGTTGTGTGCGTTTGATGAGCTAGGCATTAGCGAAGAAGGCGATGGCATTATGGAATTGCCGCTTGACGCGCCGATTGGCACAGATTTACGCGAATACTTAGGGTTAGATGACAACATCATAGATGTAGATTTAACCCCTAACCGTGGTGACTGTTTAGGTATTAAAGGCCTTGCTCGTGAAGTTGGCGTACTGAACAGCATTGATGTTAATACATTAAGTATTCCAGCGGTAGCACCTACAATTGAAGATAAAGTATCAATAGAGTTGGTTAACGATGAAGCTTGTCCTCGTTATTTAGGGCGTGTTATCAAAGGCATTAATCTTAATACTGAAACACCTCTATGGATGGTTGAAAAGCTACGCCGTAGTGGTGTGCGTTCAATCGACCCGGTAGTTGATGTGACTAACTTTGTGTTATTAGAGCTTGGTCACCCAATGCATGCATTTGATTTAAATGCTATTGAGGGTGGAATTAAAGTACGTAGTGCAAACGCAGGTGAAGAATTAGTTTTACTTGATGGTAACACTGCAAAGTTAAATGAATCGACATTAGTGATTGCCGATCATCATAAAGCGCTAGCCATTGCTGGTATTTTTGGTGGTGAGCAATCTGGCGTTACTGAAAAAACAGCTGATATTCTGTTAGAAAGCGCATTCTTTAACCCTGTTGCCATTGCTGGTCAAGCACGTAGCTACGGTTTACACACCGATGCATCTCATCGCTATGAGCGTGGTGTAGACTTTGCTCTACAACATGATGCAATGGAGCGCGCTACAGCGTTACTGCTTGAAATTGTTGGTGGTGAAGCGGGTCCTGTTGTTGAAGCTGTGGCTGCTGATAAGTTACCAAAGGTAACTGAAGTACGTTTACGTCGTTCACGTTTAGACCGCGTTATTGGTCATCATATTGAAGATGCGAAAGTAACCGATATTCTGACGCGTTTAGGACTTGATGTTAAATTTGACAATGATAGCTGGAGTGCTGATGTACCAAGCTACCGTTTTGATATTCGTATCGAAGAAGATTTAATTGAAGAAGTTGCACGTGTATACGGTTATAACAGCATTCCTAATGTTGCACCAACTGCAAAACTGAAAATGACCACGCATGATGAGTCAACTGTTGCCCTGAGCCGTTTTCGTAATGCCTTAGTAACACGTGGCTATCAAGAAGCCATTACTTACAGTTTTGTTGACCCTAAAGCGCAAGCTATTTTACACCCTGAGTGTAATGCATTGGTATTGCCGCACCCAATTTCAATTGAAATGTCAGCGATGCGTGTAAGTTTAATGCCAGGGTTGCTTTCATCTGTTGCGTATAACCAAAACCGCCAACAACCTCGTATTCGCTTATTTGAACACGGCCTTAAGTTTATCAGTGATGAAAATGCTGAAAATGGTGTATACCAAGTGCCTGTTATTGGTGGCGTTATTACTGGTTTGGTTCATGGTGAGCATTGGGTTGAAGAAAAACGTAACGTTGATTTTTATGACCTAAAAGGGGATGTTGAAGCATTACTTGCAATTACCAACGATGTTAGCCGCTTTGAAATTAAAGCTGAGCAATCGGATGGTCTTCACCCTGGCCAGTCTGCCGTTATTTATGTTGATGGTAAAAAAGTAGGTTTCTTTGGTGCATTACATCCTCAAGCGCAAAAATCGTTAGATATCAACAATGCTACTTTTGTGTTTGAAATTGAAATGTCGGCATTAGAAAAAAGAAATTTACCTCAAGCTGTAGGGGTGTCTAAATTCCCATCAAATCGCCGCGACATCGCGATTTTAGTACAAGACAGCGTTAAAATTGGTGATATTTTAAACGTCATCGGAAAAGTTGGCGGAAATCAATTGGTTGACCTAAACTTATTCGATGTGTATAAGGGCAAAGGTATTGAGCCAAATTATAAGAGTTTGGCGATTGCTCTAACACTGCAGGCGGTTGATAGAACACTCGAAGAGAAAGATATCAATCAGGTAGTTGATAACGTGGTGGCCGCACTGGCCGAACAGTTTAATGCATCGTTGAGGGACTAGATATGGCGCTTACTAAAGCCGACATAGCTGAACACCTATTTGAAAAGCTCGGGATCAATAAAAAAGATGCCAAAGATTTAGTTGAAGCGTTTTTTGAAGAAATCCGCTCAGCGCTTGAAAAAGGCGAGCAGATTAAGCTCTCTGGATTTGGTAACTTTGATCTTCGAGATAAGAAAGAAAGACCGGGACGTAATCCGAAAACGGGAGAAGATATTCCAATTTCAGCGCGTCGCGTAGTTACTTTTAGGCCGGGGCAAAAGTTAAAGACCCGTGTCGAAGTAGGCACAAGCAAAAAATAAACAAAAAGGCAGCGCAAGCTGCCTTTTTTGTATCTGTTGTATTATTTCCGGGGAGAAATAAATTTTCCTTGGTTTATTTGGTGTAATGTTTGCTCGGCGAGAGCATCTAAACTGTCTAAATTCTTTTCTTGTGCTATTAATTGCTGCTCAATTAATAATATATCGATATTTTTTATACCAGAGAGCTCTGCTATTTTGGCAAAAATGTACGCGTGCTTATATTGGTGGTGCTTATAGAAAAGGCTAATTAAAGAGGTGTATATTTCTGGATCAGGTATTTGCTTAACTTGATTTAATGCCAATGTGTTGTATAAAAAATCAATTGCTTTTTGCTCATCAACTTTAATGTAATAAGACGCTAAATAAAATTGCATTTCAGCACTCGTTTCCACCTCGGGGGTATTTTCTAGAGCAAGTAGCCGGGTGAGTGCCGTTTCATCATTGTTTCTTGACCAATGGTAATAGAGTAGGCCTGGGTGAGTGGTTGCTTGTGTTTGCTGATAAATACGTGCCATTTCTCTATTACTGGTGAGGTAGGCTCGTCGACGGGCGGTAGTTTTACCTTTTAGTTTTATATGCTGAATATTAGCGGCTAAGCCAATACATTGGTTGTAATGCTCAAACGCTTTGAGTAGTTGATATTTGTTCTCATCGGTTGGTTGTAAGGATTCGCGGTAGCGAGAAAAAATAGTACGCTCTCGCAGTGCCTTACAGTGGCTATCGTGGTTAAGGTCATTGCATATGGCGGGTGATTGCGCACAAACATCTTCAACGGTAAAAGATTCTTCACATCCTGCAAGCAATAATGCAAAAGTGAGGGTTATGTGCTTAAAAGCCATCCGAGTCTCTCAATTTATTAGGGTCTGTTGACCTTTCAAGGTTGAATTTGCAGCAGTCTGTTTGGTATTGAGGCAAGGCAGAGCCTATGTGGTGTGGTTATTCCCCATAAATAGGCGATAACGCAGCATCAATGCCAAACAGGCGCTGCCCGAAGGGTTATGCCTAGGGGCTATTTACTCTTTGTTGCTCGGTTTTGACTTAGCCCACTAGGTTACAAACCTCGCGCCGCGATTAAGTTGCCCCTAGTTTGAACAAATTTTAATCCGTAAAGGTCAACAGACCCTCATATAGTATTATTCTAGCCTAAACTTTAGTCTCTAACAGTAGAGAATAAAATGAGATTAAATTAGAATAGGCCTGCCCGAAGGAATGTGTTGCTCTCAAAATTCGATACATTCTTAGGCTATCCGTTCAAAATTGTTTAATTAGGTAAAAAAAATGACCTCATCTCACGAGTTAGAATACACAAGTAGCTGGCAAGAACGTCAAGATTACGCTGAAAGCATGCAACCAATTATTGGTAAATTGTACCGTAATCGTGGTATTGAAATCGCTGTTTACGGCCGTCCATTAGTAAACTCAAGCACTATTGATATTATTAAGTCTCACAAATCAGTAGCCCAGTTTGAAGGAACTAAACTTCGCCTGCGTGAAAGCTTCCCATTCTTAGAAGCTATCAGCAAAATGGAATTAAATTCTGCCCGTATCGATATTGGTAAATTAGCATACAGCTATTTATACACAGATGCTGCGAATGGCCGTTCAGTAGAAGAGTTCGTTAAAGACGAACTAGCTGAAATTGTTAATTCTGAGCCTAAAGCGCCACGTGACGTAGTACTTTACGGCTTTGGTCGTATCGGCCGCTTATTAGCACGTTTGTTAATTGAAAAATCAGGCCCATACGCCGACTTAAACCTACGCGCTATTGTTGTGCGTGGTGGTAAAGACGGCGATTTAGAAAAACGTGCAAGCTTATTGCGTCGTGATTCTATCCACGGTCCGTTCAATGGTTCAATTACTATTGATAAAGAACGTAATGCTATTAAAGCTAACGGTAGCTACATTCAAGTTATCTACGCTAATTCGCCAAGCGAAGTTGATTACAGTGCCTACGGTATCGAAAACGCACTTGTTGTTGATAACACAGGTATTTGGAAAGATGAAGCTGGCCTTGGTCAACACTTAGAATCTAAAGGTGCTGCAAAAGTATTATTAACAGCGCCAGCTAAGGGCAACATTAAAAATATCGTTTACGGTGTAAATAACCAAGATATTTTACCTGAAGATAAAATTGTATGTGCTGCAAGTTGTACAACTAATGCAATAACACCAACATTGAAAGCATTAAACGATCAGTTTGGTATTAAGAATGGTCACGTTGAAACAGTTCACTCATATACTAATGACCAAAACTTAATTGATAACTACCACAAAGCAGAACGTCGTGGTCGTGCTGCGGCACTTAACATGGTTATCACTGAAACTGGTGCAGCTAAAGCGGTATCTAAAGCATTACCAGAGCTTGAAGGTAAACTAACAGGTAACGCAATTCGTGTACCTACACCAAACGTATCGTTAGCTATCTTAAACTTGAATCTTGAAAAGAGCACGACGGTTGAAGAACTTAATGCGTTTTTACGTGAAACAGCACTTCACTCAGACCTACGTGATCAAATCGATTACACAGCATCAACTGAAATCGTGTCTACCGATTTAGTGGGTAGTCGTTACGCAGGTGTTGTTGATTCTCAAGCAACGATTGTTGATGAAAACCGTGTTGTACTTTACGTATGGTACGACAATGAGTTTGGTTATAGCTGCCAGGTAGTTCGCTGTATGCGCGATATGGCAGAAGTCTCATTCCCAAGTTTACCTCGATAAACACTTGAGCAATTAAAAAAAGCCAGCACTTGCTGGCTTTTTTAGGTCTGAAGATTTTTAAAGTGTAGTGGTTATGGTACGCTTTATTAAATTGAGTACGTAGTAATAGCCGTTGAAAGTGCATTAACACGTACTTACCTCTTGGCTAAATCCTTTGGTCAAGACACACAGTTAACTAATAGGTTTGTTGTAATGAAAATCAGTAGCAATTTTGACAGTGGTAATATTAAAGTTATTGAAGCCACCGATCCGTTAAATATTCAGTTAGAAATTAATAAAGATCATCAGTCTGAGTTTTATCAGTGGTTTCACTTTCGTCTTGAAACAACGCCTTATCAATTACATCAGTTAAATATTAATAATCTTGATAAGTCTGCATACCCAGATGGTTGGGTAGAATACCAAGCTGTTGCCTCATACGACCGTCAAACATGGTTTCGTGTACCGTCTTCGTATGAAAATGGCACACTAACATTTGAGCTTGAGCCTGAGTGTAGCAGCGTTTACTTTGCCTATTTTGCTCCTTACAGCTACGACCGCCATTTAGACTTATTATCATGGGCACAAAGCCAAGAGCTTTGTCAGTTAGAGACGCTAGGTCAAACCCTTGATGGCCGTGATATGAGCGTGCTTAAAATTGGTCAGCCAAGTGCAGATAAAAAAATCATCTGGGTCACGGCTCGCCAACACCCGGGTGAAACTATGGCAGAGTGGTTTGTAGAAGGCTTATTACACAAGCTGCTTGACGATGAAGACCCACATGCAGCAGCCTTACTATCAAAAGCGGTATTCTATGTAGTGCCAAATATGAATCCAGATGGCAGTGCACGTGGTCACTTACGTACTAATGCTAAAGGGGTTAACTTAAACCGTGAATGGCAAACACCAAGCATGGAAAATAGTCCTGAAGTTTACTTAGTGCTTAATAAAATGCGAGAAGCAGGCTTAGATATGCACCTTGACATTCACGGGGATGAAGCCATTCCATATAACTTTGTTGCCGGTAGTGAAGGCATACCAAGTTATGATGCACGCCTAAAAGGCCTTGAAGACAGCTTTAAAGCCGCGCTTTTAACTATTACTCCAGAGTTTCAAGATACGCATGGCTACGATAAAGACGAACCAGGTCAAGCTAATTTAACAGTAGGTTCATCAGCGACCGCTGAAGAATTTAAAGCGCTTACTTACACCGTTGAAATGCCATTTAAAGATAATAATGACTTACCTGATCCAGATTACGGCTGGTCAGATCGTCGTTCATATCAATTTGGTCAAGATACCTTAGCAGCCATTGTTAATGTTGTAGACAACTTAAGATAAAACGCTTGTTTTAAAGGGTATCAATAATTTTGATGCCCTTTTTATTTTAGGCTAAACCGGCCGTATCAAAAAATAAAAATCATTTCCCACCATCACACTAAAACGTTTCAATACACCTTCTCGACAGATTTAATAACCTATAGTTTTAATCCATTTCCACTTAGTTAAACGTTGTCTTAGCAGGCTCAATATAAATAAACAATAAGTTGTTTTGAAAATTAACTGTTAACAAGGTTGAGTACTTAAGTTAATATCGATTGAACAATAAGAAAGACGATAAAGATTAACCCCTTATTTCGTAAAGCTTATGACAGGTATTCTGAGTAGCAGAGTATGGTAATTAATAATAATAAATATAACTGTGAGGATGTTCATGGAAGCTTTTGTAAGCGCCGTTAATAATGTTGTTTGGAGTAATGCACTCATCTATTTATGCCTAGGCGCAGGCTTATTTTACTCCGTACTAACTCGATTTGCTCAAGTTAGACATTTTAAAGAAATGTGTAAGCTACTATTTAGCCCTAATACCTCAGAAAAAGGGATCTCATCTTTTCAAGCTCTTGCTGTTTCATTGTCTGGCCGAGTAGGGGTTGGTAATATTGCCGGTGTTGCAGCCGCAATCGGTTTTGGTGGCCCTGGCGCTATTTTTTGGATGTGGGTTGTTGCTTTTTTAGGTGCAAGCACTGCATACGCTGAGTCAACATTAGGTCAAATTTATAAACTAGAAGAAGACGGCCAATACCGCGGTGGTCCAGCCTATTATTTTGACCGTTGTTTAGGGCAAAAGTGGCTGGCTGTTTTATTTGCTGTGTCGGCAATTATAGCCTGTGGAGTTTTTCTGCCGGGCGTGCAAGCAAATGCTGTGGGCAACGCATTCACTCAAGTATTTGGTGATGGCACTATGGTGTCTACAACTTTTGGTGACGTAGGCAGTTTTAAACTCGTTGCATTGGCCATTATTCTAATCGTTTTAGCGTTTATTATCTTTGGTGGTATAAAGCGCATTGCTAATTTTACCCAAATTGTAGTGCCATTTATGGCGCTTGGTTACATCGTATTGGCCTTAATTATCGTATTTTTAAACATAGACAAAGTACCAGGCATTTTCTCGCTTATTATTGGTGATGCATTTACAGCCCAAGCAGGCTTTGGTGCTGCAATTGCTTGGGGTGTTAAGCGTGGTATCTATTCTAATGAAGCCGGTCAAGGTACAGGTCCTCATGCTGCGGCGGCAGCAGAAGTTGACCACCCTGCACAGCAAGGTTTAGTGCAAGCTTTTTCTGTTTATGTTGATACACTTTTTGTTTGTACCGCAACTGCATTAATGATTTTAATAACGCAGCAATACAACATTGTTGGTGAATTACCTGCGGGTCAATTCATTATACAAAATGTTGATGCGGCAACTGAAGTGGGGTCAGCAGCATTTACCCAAATGGCGTTGTTTAGTGTATTTGGTAGTTTTGGAGAAGCGTTTGTAGGTATCGCTTTATTCTTCTTTGCTTTTACCACCATACTTGCCTATTACTTCATTGCTGAGACTAATATCGCGTACTTAAATCGCTACTTTAAAGGAAGTATTCCGCTTGTAGTGGTAAAACTTATGATTATGTTTATGGTAGCCTACGGCATGGTTAACAGTTCCGGTTATATATGGACTATTGGCGACATAGGCGTTGGCTTAATGGCGTGGATCAACATATTGGGTATATTAGCCATTTTCTTTGTCGCTAAACCGGCCTTATCATGTTTGAGCGATTATGAAGAACAAAAGAAAAAAGGTGGAAAAATCATATTTGATCCTGTTAAGTTAGGGATTAAAAATGCTACCTTCTGGGAAAAGCGCCTTGAAAAGCAATCAAAAGACGCTGAATAAACAGACCCTAATAACCTAATATGAACTATTGGGTTAAATTCAAAAAAGACAAAGAGCAATAAAACAAGTACAATGAAAAGCGCCGAAAGGCGCTTTTTTTATGCGTAGTATGGAGAGAGATGTATGGCGATTATTCGTTGCCCCAAATGTGCAAAATCAATTTCAGATAAACATCCGCAGTGTCCACATTGCCAAAGTAACGTTGCTGAATTAAATGCCGAGCAAGTTCAACAACTTCAACGTGAGCAGCGAATTAAAAAGCAGCAAATGTTTATGAACCACTCCTTTTTAGCGCTGATCTTATTTTTAGGTGGCTTCTTTTGTTTGTACTTCCTACAACCTCAAGAAAAAACACTTCAGTGGTATGCGTATACCTCAGCTATAGGCATTGGCTGTATTTGGTACCTTATTAACCGTATTATTTTAGTGACTCTGAAAAAGAAAAAATGACATGAATATTGACAACTTAGTACAGAATATTACTCCAGAATTATTTGAGCGCCTACAATATGGTGCATCAACAGGAAAGTGGCCAGATGGCACACCTTTATCAGATGAACAAAAACAACAAACAGTCCAACTTGTGATGTTGTATCAAGCAAAAGTAGCACAATCAAACGAGCAGTTTACCATTGGTGCAGATGGAGAAATGATCCAAAAAACCAAAGCGCAACTACAAAAAGAATTTAAATCAGATAACGAAATAGCTAGGTTCAGTGAAAATGATCTTTAAACACCTTTTTACACCAAAATGGAAACACCCGAAGCAACAAGTTCGTTTAGATGCGATTGAAAAACTTGATGTAGCACGCGACGTAACAATTTTAAGCACCTTAGCGCTTGAAGACTCATCGGCTGAAATTCGTCGTAAAGCACTGCAAAAAGTAAACGATTTACCGCTTTGGTGGAAAGCTTACAAGCAAGATCAGGCATTAAAAGATGTGGCTGAGCAACAAATTTCGTCTGCTGTATTAAACAGTGAAAGTAGCTTATCGGCACAGATTAAAAATGAGTATATTGAACGCTTTGCACCGATTAAAACCCTTGAAAAACTAGCATTTGCAGAAAAAGAACTGCAAGTGAGAGTTAAGCTCTTAAAACGCCTAGCAAACCCTAAACTGATTGAAAAAGCCTTTAAAGAAGCCAATGAAGAGCTGCAAAAGCAGTTAGTTGATTTAGTCATTACACAGCAGTTAACTAAAGCTTTGTTAAAGCATGCTCAAGGTGAAGCTAAAACGGCCCTTGAAAGCCATCTTGAAAACGAGCGTTTAGCACTTGAAATGCCATCGCAAGTTGAAAACGCAACCCGTGTTATTCTAGCCAAGCTTAATGCATTGCGTGATAAACACGACTACGCCATTGTTGACCCACAAGCCGCAGAGCTCATGGCACAATGGCAAGCTCTAGAATTAAAATGGCTAAGTGAAGAACATGTAAAAACCCTTGATGCTAAGTATATTTCAATTACCGATAAGCTTGATGCCCACATTGCCATACTAAAAGCGCAGCACGAAGTAGAGCAGCAACGTTTAGCGCAACAACAGCGCCAAGTGTTAGCGTTAGCTACGTTAGAAGCATTAAGTGAAGAAATTGAGAATGCATTACAGTTAGGGTTAGAAACGCCAGAGCAAATTCAGCAAGACTGGCTTAATGCAAAAGTAGCGCAAGCGAAAGACACGCTAGATAAAACGGAACTGGTGGCTGATCAGCAATCAAAACAAGTGATTAATAAGCTTGAGCAATTATTCTCACAAGTTGCTAAGTTGCCTGAGCTAACTGCGGCGATTAAAGAATATAAAATTGCCTACAATGCGCTTAGTGAAATAAAACCTGCAGAGCAACTTAGCGATTACGATCAACAGTTAACAGCATTCAATAATACCTTTAAAACTGCACGCAGCCACTTAAATTTACTTAGCGCTGATTTACAAACGTCATTTAAAGCTCAGCTTAATGCGCATAAGAAGCAGTTTTTAGCTGCAATGAGCGAACTCACTAAGCCGTTAGAAAAAACTCAAAGCCAAGCTAAGCGAAAAGCGCGTGATGTTAAACGTTTAATTGAAGAAGGGCGTTTTAATGTTGCATTTGGTGTATTTAAAGGCTTCGAAGAGTTATTTAATGCCCTAACTGAGAAATACCAACAGCCGCTGGTTAACTTAAAAGCTGACCTAGAAGCGCAGCTAGCTGATGCTAAAGATTGGCAAAAGTATGCAGCGGCCCCTAAACGCACTGCACTTTTAGAAGAAGTAACACTGTTAGTTGATGAGCCTTGTAACGATCCGCAACAGCGTGCTGACCAAGTTAAAGTATTGCGTAAGCGTTGGAATGAACTAGGTCGCCTTGATACAGAGCAAGAAAAGCAGCAAGGAAATGAGTTTGATGAAAAAATTGAGCTATTGTTCGCACCTTGTCGTAGTTATTTCGCAGAGCAAGAAATCCAGCGTGAAGCGGCTAAAGTAGAGCGTGAGCAACTAATAGCGCAAATGCATGCACTGCATTTACAAGCGACAGAGGATGCTGATTTAGATTGGAAACAATTTGAAAGCCACTACAACCGATTACAAAAAGCATGGCGTAGTGTAGGTAAAGTTGATCCTAAAACATACCGAATTTTAAACGAGCGTTATAAGGCAGAACAGCAGCTAGTTGTATCTTCACTTAATGCGTTTCATAAAGGCAATGCCGCACTTAAAAATGAGCTCGTTGAGCAAGCGCAACAACTATCTCAAAGTGAAAACCTAGCAGAGGCGTGTCAGCAGTTAAAGCAGTTACAGCAACAATGGCAGAGTATAGGGTTTGCAGGCTTAAAAGCTGAGAATGCACTATGGCAAAAATTTCGTGAGTTTAATGATGCAACATTCACTAAACGCAGCGAAGAGTTTGAGCAGCAAAAACGCGAGCAAGGTGAATCAGATAAGCTAGCAACAGCCGAACTAAATGAGCTCGAAGCGGCTTTAAATAGTGTTGAAGGTAAAGCCCAATTACTTGATCTGCAAACCAAAGTTAAAGGGTATATGTCATTTAAATCGTTAACGCCTAAAGTATCCGCTTTATTGTCAGCTATAGATGAAAAGCTAACCGGATTAGCTGCCAAAAACGAACAAGCTAACTTAAACGCATTATTTGTTGCGCTTGAGAATAATGAACCAGTACCAAGTCAGTATACTGGTGTGGTAAAAACGTCATTAAGTATCGAGCAGTTGCTAACGCGTATGGAAATACTAGCCAACGTGAGTTCGCATGACTCAGCGCAAAGAATGGTTGAGCAAGTGGCAATGCTAGATGACAAGCACCGTGGAGACCACGCTGATTTAAACTATTATTTAAAGCAATTAATTGCACTCAGCGAAGGTTCAGTCAAAACTGACACACTAGCAAGGTTAAAAGTTATTTTTGCTGTAAATTAACTTTTATCAACTAAAATAAAAAAACCGCTATTAAAGCGGTTTTTTATTATGGCTACTTACTGCCAATACGATTAATGAATAGGGTTTTGCATGAAAATTTTTGTTTTTATTTCACTATTATTTTTAACTGCCTGTAACAGCACTCAGGGTATTTCGGTTTATTCATTTACAAATTCAGAGGTTGAGTCGTTACTAAATAAAGAGTTACCTAAATTAAGTGAAAAAGTTAGCCTGATGGGCTTACCTGTGCAGTTTGATGTAAATGATTTAAGCGTTAATATTGGTCCCGACAACAGTGATTATGTTTTATTAGGTGCTGATTCGAGCGCCGAGATTAATGCCTTTGCATTAAAGTATCCTGTGCGTTTAAAGTTACAAATACAAGGCACGCCTTTTTATGATAGCGAGAAAAAAGCCGTATTTTTACGTAATGTTAAGTTACGCGATTCAAGTATCGATGCAGGGGGTTTTAAAGGTAATTTAGAAGTGCTGGATAACGAAGCGATGGATGTCATGAATGCATTTTTAGCGGTTAACCCTGTTTATAAGTTAAATATGAACGACCCTAAAATGGCACTGTTAAGTAATTTACCCTTAGATTTAAAAGTAGTCGAAGGCGCGATTAAGCTAGTACCTCGGTTATAATTTAGATCCAACAAGCGTAATAAAACGTATTAATTGACCTTATTATTAATAGATTAGGTTAATTATGGCTAATGAGCGATCCGTTCCCACCTCTCGACTTTCACGATTTGCAAAGTTAGGTTCATTGGCCACCGGCGTTGCCACAAATATGTTAGTGGGTGGTGCCAAAAGTGCGCTTAGTGGTAAAGGTTGGGATAATAAGAGCTTATTACTCCAGCCTAAAAATATTGAAAACTTAGCCACTCAGCTGTCGCATCTTCGCGGTGCGGCAATGAAGCTTGGGCAGTTACTTTCAATGGATGCTGGCGACTTATTAACTCCCGAGCTTGCGCAGTTACTGTCTTTGTTGCGTGCCGATGCCAACCCAATGCCACATAAGCAATTAGTGAGCGTGCTAAAAGAGCAATGGGGGGATGACTGGTTATCGCGTTTTTCTCATATTGAGTTGAGGCCTTTTGCAGCTGCATCAATTGGGCAGGTTCATTTAGCTTATATAGAAAATGGTGATCAATTAGCCGTTAAAATTCAATATCCAGGTATTGCTAAAAGTGTGGTGAGCGATGTGGATAATGTGATCACTTTACTTACTTTATCGCGATTATTACCTAAAGAATTGGATATAAAACCCTTAGTTGAAGAAGCGAAAGCGCAGTTACTAGCTGAGGCTGATTACACCCTAGAAGCACAGTATTTAGCACGCTATAAAAACCTGTTATCGACTAACCCTCACTTTAAAGTGCCTAGTGTGTATGTAGAGCACAGCACTGCGCAGGTGCTTACAATGGAGTATGTTGATGCTAAACCTATAGAAGGCATTTGTGATCTATCCGCTGCTGAGCGAAGTCATGTTGCGGAGCAACTAATTAATTTGTTCTTTAAAGAAATGTTTGAGTTTAAGTTAATTCAAACCGACCCCAACTTTGCTAATTTTCATTACCAACCAGAGTCACAAAAAATTGTGTTATTTGATTTTGGTGCCACCCGAGAAATTACAGCTACCCTCAGTGATGCCTATTTAGCCTTGTTTAAGGCCGGCAGTAATAATGATCGTGCAGGGGTGCTCAATGCTGCCACTGCTATTGGCTATTTTAAAGACGCTTTAAAAGATGACTATAAAGAAAGAGTGATTGATTTATTTTTAATGGCTTGCGAGCCACTTCGCTATAATGGCGAGTTTGATTTTAAAAACAGTGAGCTTGCTAGCAACATCAAAGATGCCGGATTACAGTTAAGCGCACAGTCGCAGCAGTGGCATACTCCACCTGTGGATGCATTGTTTATTCATCGTAAATTAGCCGGCTTATATTTAATTGCAGCGCGTTTAGAAGCCAAAATAAATATTAAGGCGTTATTTAGCCATTATTAAGTGCTAAAGCAGGATAAAATTGGCATAATGCTCGCGATATTTCGCGAGGTTGTATTATGATAAAAAACTTTTTAAACGATCCTACCTTATTGCTTAATGCGGTGGGTGAGGGCATATACGGATTTGATTTATCCGGCAATGCGGTATTTGTAAACCCAGCTGCAGAGCGAATGACTGGGTGGACGGCCGATGAATTATTAGGAAAAAAAATACACCAATATCATCATCATAGCCATGCCGATGGCTCCCCTTACCCTGCCGATGAGTGCCAAATTTATTGCACTATGTTTGATGGCAAACGCCGCGAAGTAAAAAACGAAGTATTTTGGCGCAAAGATGGCAGTGCCTTTGCCGTTGAGTACACCTCCACTCCC
The DNA here is from genome assembly GCF_005887265.1 of Pseudoalteromonas sp. S1608. Classification (GTDB taxonomy): domain Bacteria; phylum Pseudomonadota; class Gammaproteobacteria; order Enterobacterales; family Alteromonadaceae; genus Pseudoalteromonas; species Pseudoalteromonas undina. The sequence continues at coordinate 47,123 of NZ_PNDK01000028.1, read as the reverse complement.
GTTTATAAAAATAACCAGCTCATTGGTGCTGTAGCAGTATTTCGCGATATATCAGCACAACAGCAAACCCAAACCCAGTTGCACGAAGCGTTAGCTCAAGTAAAGCACCTAAGCGAGCAGCTAAAAGATGAGAATGATTACCTTATTGCCGAGCTTAATGAGGATTGGCAAGATTCAGGACTGGTTGGCCACAGCGCTGTATTCCAACGCATGTTAGATCAAATACAGTTAGTGAGTGAAACCGACAGCACCGTACTCATTCTTGGTGAAAATGGCACTGGCAAAGAGTTGGTAGCGCGTAACTTACACCGTCTCAGTAAACGCAACGAACAAGCATTTATAAAAGTAAATTGTGCGGCATTCACTCCAAGTTTATTAGAGTCAGAACTTTTTGGGCATGAAAGGGGCTCATTTACTGGCGCTAACGAGCGTCGTAAAGGACGTTTTGAACTTGCCGATCACGGCACCTTATTTTTAGATGAAGTCGCAGAGCTGCCGTTAGAGTCCCAAAGTAAGCTATTAAGGGTATTACAAGAGCGTGAATTTGAACGCGTTGGCGGTAGTCAAACCCTAAAGGTTGATATTCGCATCATTGCTGCAACCAACCGTAACTTGTGGGAAATGGTACAAGCAGGGCAGTTTAGAATGGACTTATATTACCGTTTAAATGTATTTCCTATTCATGTGCCAGCACTTAAAGAACGAAAAGAAGACATTCCTTACTTGTGTCAAAACTTAATTGCACAAATAAACAAGCGCTTAGGTAAGCAATTGCAAGGGTTAAGTACAAAAGCGATCAGGCAATTACAAGCCTATGACTGGCCAGGTAACATTAGAGAGCTACAAAATGTACTCGAACGAGAAGCTATTTTATCTAAACACTCTACATTACAGTTAAGTCAATCGCTTACAGCGGGCGATGATAACGCCATAAACCCAACGCTTACACTTGATGAAGCACAAAAACAGCATATAAGCAGCGTATTAGCACTGTGTAATTGGAAAATTGCAGGTGAACAAGGCGCGGCAAATAAGTTGGGCTTACCAGAGAGTACCTTACGCTCAAAAATGCAAAAGTTAGGAATGCGTCGCCAGAGCTAATTCGTGATATATCGCGATAGTCGCTAAATATCGCGATATTGTAGTCCGGTTTTATTTTTAAAGTCATTTAATATCAATACTTTAGTTTAACTTTCAGTGTGGTCTGAAAGTTGCAAATACTTGCTTAATACCCGTCACTATGAAGTAAGTAGCATGAAGTTTGATATTAAAGAAGAAGACATGATCATTAAGCCCTATAAAGAAGAGGGGCCAATTTATATACGCGAGCAAAAAGGTTTTTTTCAACGTATACGTCGCAATTTAGGCTGGTTGTTAATGCTGAGTTTTATTGCCATTCCATGGATTCAATATAACGGTCAGCAAGCGGTTTTATTGGATGTGGCCACCCAAAAATTTACTATTTTTGGCCTTACCTTGCTCCCTCAAGACTTTATGATTTTAGCCATGCTGTTTATGGTGGGAGCGTTTGCCCTATTTTTTGTTACCAACTGGCTTGGCAGAGTATGGTGTGGTTATACCTGCCCACAAACCATTTGGATGTTAATGTTTTCTTGGGTTGAGCAACGTGTAGAGGGTACGCGTAACCAGCGTATTAAGCTTGATAAGAGCCCATGGGATATTACCAAATGGCGAAAAAAAATCACTAAGCACAGTGCTTGGCTGGTTATTTCGGTACTCACGGCGACCTCATTTTTAGCGTATTTTATCCCCGCTAAAACCTTGTACCTCGAAATGTTAAATTTAGAGTGGTCTGGGATCACCAGTTTTTGGGTATTTTTATTTGCGTTTTGTACTTATGGAAATGCGGGCTTTTTACGTGAAAAAATGTGTACTGTGGCGTGTCCGTATTCTCGCTTTCAATCGGTGATGTTTGATAAAGATACGCTGGTGGTTACTTACGATAGTGAGCGGGGTGAAAATCGTGGCCCACGTAAACGCAAAGCTGAACCTAAAGCGCTTAATTTAGGTGATTGCGTAGACTGTAACTTATGTGTGGAGGTATGCCCTGCAGGGATTGATATTCGCAATGGCTTGCAATATGAATGTATTAACTGTGGTTTATGTATTGACGCTTGTGACGACACCATGGATAAGTTTGGCTACGAAAAAGGCTTAATTAAATACGCCAGTGAAAAGCAAATGGCAGGGCAAAAAACTAATCCATTTAGGCTTAAACTTGTAGGTTATGGGGCGTTAACTGCGCTATTAATTTTATCTATGTTTGCTTGGATGTTACAACGCACCCCTATAGAAGCTTCTGTGCTTAGAGATAGAAACGCATTGTATCGGGTAAATTACGAAGGCTTAGTTGAAAATCCTTACACACTTACTATTATCAATAAAACTCAGCAACCGCTGCATTATTCAATTTCAATTAGCGGTTTAGAGGGGACTACATTGCAAAGCCCAAATGCTATATTAGTAGAGCCTGGGCTGATGAAAAGTGTGCCGGTAACGGTGACAGCAGACGGTTACGACTTAGCACGCAAAGTGAGTAAGCTGAGTTTTGTGATTACTTCGCAAGAAGATCCTGCAATTACTATTACCAAAGACAGTCAGTTTTATAAAAATTAATAAAGTATGAGTCCTAGCCAGTTAACAACCTGACTCGGCTAGGGCTAGCTGCTTAATTACAAATTTTTTGGCGCTTTGAAAATCATCAAACAAGCACTCTTGTAAATGAGCATCACGGCCAGAGCTGTGCATAATCCGCTGCAATTGCCTTATAGCAATAGGCGAGGTGAGGACAAACGCACTGATCAAACAGTTATTAATCCCCATTGTTTGGCTTACATCTATCATGTTTTTTTCAGCATCGGGGGTAGCAGCAATCACTTCGGGAGAGTGGCTAATATAACCCCAAGGCAAATGCTTAAACGGTTCAATGGTATTTAATAAAGCGGCTTTAAAATGATTTAATAACTGAGGGTTTAAGTTACCTTTAAACTGCCCAATAGCTATATTACCTTCAACGCGCAAGCTATAACTGCCGTAGTTATTTTCAAATTTCAATAGCCGCCCCTTTTATTCATTATCTACTGCGTTGGTCACTTATTAATAATGTAGTCTAAGGCACCTGAAATTGCAGCAACTTGCGCTAATATACACTCTTCAGGGTTAGCCGTTGCACTGTCTGGATATACTTCAGTGGTGGTGACATACGCAGCTTCAGAAAATCCCATACATAAGCCTAAATCACGCCCTGCATAATTAATTACCCCAAATTGTGTTTGTGGAACGCCAATTAACAGCTGGTTTTCATCACTAGGTGCAATATGCGTTACTTTTTCAACGTGTTCAATAATTGCTTTTTGAAAAGCGGGTTCAGGTTTGTTGCTATCAGCCACTAAATAAAAGCCATCTGGAATATTCCAATTGGTGTTTACTTTGCCTTCGCGTGCTGCAAGTGCAGGTCTAAATTCACTGTTATCCGAATCTGTTGTTTCATGTAAATCTATATGCGCGATTAAATCAGTATTTAAAGATTGCACATAGTTCATCACTGCCGCTGATTCTTGTGCTGTGCTGCCCTGATAAAAAGAGCGATTAGGGTCGACCGCATCAGGGTTCCAACGATTAATTGTTTCATAGCCCCATGGGCTAATACAGGGGGTAATTACAATATTAAAGTGCTCAGCGTACTTATTTGCCAATGTTTTAGCGAACCTTAAAGCGCCATGAACACCACTGGTTTCGTAGCCATGTACGCCGCCAGTAATTAAAACAGTGGCTTTGTTTGTATCAAAATCAGTGGTTTTTAACGCGTACAAAAGGTAGCTACCTGCGGCATAATTAAGCTCACCGTATTGCTGTACTTCTAGAGTGCTTTTAAGTTCATCAATTAATGTTACGACTTCTTGTTGATAGCTTCGCTTGATACTTTGGCATGCCAGCCAATGCGCTTTATCCTCGTGATTCCATTGCTTGCCGGGTGTGCCAATAGGATAAGTAGAGTGAGTCATGTAAAATCCGATTTATTAAAATATTGCAGCAACTATACCTAAATTGCTAAAAAATACGAGTGCAAGTATCAAACTCGATTTTGCTATAAACGATGTTGTTAACGAAGAAACGCCCGGTTAAAAAGTGCGCGCATCGAGGTTTAATTAACCATTAAAAGTAAGCCCTCTAAATAAAGTTCCCTAAAAAGAACCAAGCGCACAAAAAGTGAACGCTAGTTTTTGAGCGTTTTTAACATTATTGATTAAAAATAAAGCTTTTATATTTATATAATATTATCAAGAGGTTAATTTGGCTTGTTTTTTTTGGTGTTATTTACGTTAATTCTGGGTTCGTAAATCTATTTTTACAAAAAAAATCATTTTAAATTAGCGTGTTACCAATAATTATTCATAAAAAAAACATAAAAAACTTATCTTTAACATTTGACACATTGTTGGCTGGTGAGACTCAACTTTATTCCTGTGTTAAAAATGCTGATAAATTACATTTGGTTACATTGTAAGGCATATATTTAACGTTCATGTAAATAATGGCTTAGCAAAAGTAACTTTTCCTCAGGCTAACTAGCAGAGATCACAAACTAAGTCACTCTGTAAAAAGAAAGGTGTTATGTTGAAAAAAATAAATCTTATCGCAGCAGCAGTTAATACAGTACTTGTAACAGGTGCTATTGGCGCATCGAGTGCATTCGCTCAGTCAACAGCAGATGCTAAACCAGTTGAACGCATTCAAGTGACTGGTTCAAAAATTAAGCGCTTTAACCTAACCTCGCCAACGCCTGTGACTGTGATCAGCGGCGTTGAGATGGAAAACCAAGGTATTACTAACGTTAATGATTTGCTTGCAGAAATGCCACAAGCGACGGTTGGCCTATCACCAGAAACAACGACTAACACTATTTATGCGTCAGGTCTTAACACAACCGATCTTCGTGGTTTGGGATCAGAGCGTACATTAGTGCTTGTTAATGGTCGTCGCTTTGTGCCTGGTTCTGTGGGTGACACTGCAGTTGATTTAAACAACATTCCTACCACAATGATTGAGCGTATCGAGATTGCTACAGGTGGTGCTGCAGCCGTTTACGGTGCAGATGCTGTAGCTGGTGTTGTAAATATCATTACTAAAAAATCAATGGATGGGATTGAACTTGATGTTTCTACTGTACGTCCAGAGCAAAGTGGCGGCGAGCAAAACAACTTCTCAATTACAGGTGGTATGGAAGGCGATAAACTCTCTTTTATTGCTTCATTTAATTACACAGAAAACAAAAGCTATGGCAAGCTGAGCCGTGATTTTTACCGTAACCCTGTGAACTCATTCGCAAACCCTGTAAATACAAGTGGTGACGACGGTATCCCTTCACGTGTTGTTTTAGGTCAACCAACTGGCCTTGCTTACTACTCAGAAGGTGGTGACTTTTTTACCAAAGACGCCTTTGCTGATAACGGCTATGACAATCACCACTACACATTTGATGCAAATGGTAACCTAAAACCGTTTGACTATGGTTTAGGTCGTATTCCAAACCCAGGAGTTGGGCGAGACGCTACAGGCTACTTCCAAGATGGTCAAAATCAAGGCGATGGTGTTTTTGGCCACGGCTATAAAGAGTACTTTCAAACGCCACTAGATCGTATGATTGCTTCAGCGTATGGTACTTATGAACTTAATGACGACCATGCACTTACTTTTGACTTTACTTATTCAAAAACTGATGCAACCACAGAGAGCTCTCCAGCCTTCTTCCGCCATACAATACGTCGCGACAATGCATTTATAAAAAGCGATATGGCTAAAGTAATGGACGACAATGGGCTGACATCAGTCACACTTCGCCAAGCTAACGAAAACTTATGGGGCGATCGTGCATATAACCAAGAGCGTGAAGTATTCCGTACTTCAATAGGCGCTGAAGGTATATTAAGTGATGACTGGGGCTACTCTGCTTACGCACAATTTGGTCGCATCGAGCAAGATACTCTTTGGACTGGCGAAGTATTAACGCAAAACTTGGCTAACTCTATTGATGCCGTTGAATACCAAGGCAATGTAGTATGTGCTAAGCGTAATGCAGACGGCGAAGTTATTGGGGCTATCTCTGGTTGTACACCATTTAACACAATGGGCGCGACTTCGGCAACACCAGCACAGTTAGACTATATAGCGACTGATGCAACGCGCTTTGCACAACACGATCAAGCCGTGTTTGCTGTTACTTTAGATGGCGCCTTATTTGAGCTACCTGCCGGTTATGTTGCAGCTGCATTTACCGCTGAGCACCGCCGTGAGTCAGCAACTATTACACCGTCTGAAAATATGCAAAAAGGCTTAATTTTTGGTAATTCAAGCCTTCCAATGGATGGTGAGATTGATGTAAATGAGCTCTCAGCTGAAATTTCAATTCCATTATTAGAAGAAACCTTCCTAACAACGGATTTAACCCTTGAAACAGCATTTCGTTACATGGATTACTCGGTAACGGGTGAAGATAATGCCTGGAAATTAGCCCTAAACTGGGGTGTAACTGATGAGTTACGTATACGCTTAAACCGTTCTAAATCAGTACGCGCTCCCAACCTAGGGGATTTATTCACGCCTAACTCAAAAACGTTTAGCTCAGGTCGCGCGGATGTGTGTAGAGCTGACTCTATCGCTGAATCAGGCAGTAAATATAAAGATAATGTAATCAAAAACTGCCAAGCAGCAGGGCTTCCTGAAGGCTGGATGCCATCAGATGAATGGCTTTCAGGTGGGAGCTTACCAGGCTATATTCAAGGTAACCAAAACCTTGAAAATGAAACATCTAACGATTACACCATTGGCTTAATTTATACACCTGAGTTCGTGGAAGGGCTAGATATAACGCTTGATTACTGGTCATTCGAAGTAGAAGGCGCTATTGAATACTTTGGCCGTAACAGTGTTGAGCTTTGTTATGAGTCATCATCGTTAGATAACCCTTTCTGCAGTAACGTTGTGCGTAATAAAGAAACGGGTGAAATTGAAAACTTCTTTACTCGTCCTATAAATGCCGCTGTTATTAACAAAAAAGGCGTAGATGTTGAATCTGCATACCGTACAGAACTGTTCTCTGGTGACTTAGCACTAAAATTAACGGCAACGTACCTTATTGATGACAATAGTAATTCAACTGGCCGTGCTGAAGATTTTAGAACTGATGTAGGCGAAATAGCTTCACCTCGTTGGAAGGGCCGTTTTAATGCCGTTTATTCTCATGATGACTCAGCGTATGTGCTAACCATGAACTATCGTCATGCAACTGTTAATGATAACGACTGGACCATTGAAGACAACAACTACAATGATATCCCGTCTTACACTACGTTTGATTTCATGTACAAAACTTATCTAATGGATGAGCTACAGTTACGTATTGGTGTTAACAACATCCTAGACCGTGAGCCACCACGTAACCCGTTCACTTACGACGATGGAGAATTTTTCGATGTTAAAGGGCGCCGCCTATCTTTAGGTGCAAAATATACTTTTTAATTTAAGCGTATAACACTAAAAACGCCTTAGTTTATTAAGCTAAGGCGTTTTTTTATAGGTAAAAGTAACTTTCAAAAACGAGTATTGTTAAAAACTGCGTTATTATTAGTCTAAATCAGATTGAGGCTTTGCTGTAATTGGGCCCATTTTTATTAAAAACATAATCGTTTCTGTAACGATATAATTAACTACTAATACAACGTAATTACTATTTTCTAAAATATGGCCTTGAGCTTTAAAGTCCTGAGTCATAATGGCGAAATTTAGCTGCCACTTTAATGCTGACTAAAATAGCGTGCAAGTATATGCGTTAGTCACTGCATTAGTTAATGGCTGAGCTTGAATGCGGATAGTGCCTTTGTTGCATAAAGTCTTCCAAAAACCATGCGGCAAACTCATGTCTGCCCTCTACATCCGCTTTACTATATATATCTGAAGCTTGTTGGCGTACTGTTTTTTCTTTAGTGCTTCTAAGCGCGCTAATTTCTTTAAAGCTAAGCCCTTTGAGTAATAGCATAGCTACTTCCTGCTCGCTACGAGTGAGTGTCCACTGAGAAAATTGAGTTTGTATAACACCACTGTATTGATGGCGCGCGTCTTTCATTTCCTGCGATATATTGTTTAGCTGAGTCACAGAGTTGTTTAACTCGCGCTTGAGGTTATTAATTTTTTTGGTTCGTGCGTTAATATCTTTAATTAAATACAGAGCACCTAAGCCAGAAATAACCACAATTAAACTCTCAGTAAAAATATGCCACTGCGGCACTCCTAATTTTAAATCCATGATCACGTCAAAAAAATTTAACACCATGATCATCAATAGTGTTGCTGCAATTATTTTATCTCTCATTAAAGTCTCTATTATCAGTAAGTTAAATTTACAACGGACATATGTACTGTGATACAAAAATTAAGGTTTATTGGCATGTTAAGGCGTATGCCTGATGCGATAACCCCGTAAAAAGGGCATGGTTATTCTATAAAATTAATCACATGCGGACAAACCAAATGCAGTTAAATTATACAAAAATACGATGTAATTTTGTGCAACACTCTAACGCGTTATTATTTATTGCTGTGCTGACCTGTTTAACTATTAGCCGTGTGTCAGCCGCGCAAACGCTTGCTCCCATTCCTACTAGCGAGTTAAATGGATTTGATACTCAGTTTGCCAATATTCACGCCACCGATTTTATTAACGCTCAAAGTGTAATGGGGAAAGTGAGTTATAAGCCGGGTGTAAATTACACGGTATTGTTTGCATTTGATGTCGCGCAAATAAATTATTTGTACGCTAACGGTAGTCATGTAAAAAAAGGCGCTATTGTGGCAACTGTTCAAGGCAGTGATGTTCAGCACTTTTTAGACACTTATCAATCAGCAAAAGACATGCTTAATGTAGCTAAGAGCCATTATGATATAAACAAGGTGCACCTTAAAAATAAAATTATTAGGAGCTCTGAGTGGGTCACTATTACGCAAAGTTACTATGCAGCTAAACTGAGCTTTGAGCATTTAAATCACCAAATGCGCTATTTGCAGGTTGATGAGCAAGAAAACGTGAGCTTGATCAGCCCAAAAACAGGGATATTACAATTTCCTACTCAAGCGGCAAATCGTATGTTAGGCGAACGAGCATTCGACATTCTTGACCCTAATAGTATTGAGGTTAAGTTTACTGTTCCTATTAGCTTGGGCAAAGGGGTATCTTATTTTAGGGTTTCTGATCAATGCCAACTCAAAATTAAAAGCGTAGACAATATTGCTAATAAGTACCATCAAACTATTTGGGCATCACCAAGCTCTGCACAATGTAACTTAACCATTGGGCAGAGTATTAAAGCGGTTCCGGTTAAAAAAATAACGGGTTACAGCGTTGCCAAATCGGCATTATTTGAGTTTGAAAATACCAATTATATTGCCATTAAAGCTGACGAACATCTCGAGTTTTTGCCTGTACAGTTAATTGGTTCACGTAATCAAGATTTTATTTTTAGCGCCAATATCCCCTTAAATAACCGACAAGTATTAATTAGCTCAGTAAGTGCATTGCAGGGAATGCTGTTGCATTTAGGGAGAGAGTAAATGTTAAACCTGCTTATTAAGTTTTCACTAACGCAGCGATTGTTTGTTAGTATTTTTGCCATTATTGCTATGGTTATAGGGGCTCGCTCGTGGTTGAGTATTCCGGTGGATGCATTTCCTGAAATATCGCCTACCCAAGTAAAAATTGTTTATAAATTACCGGGTATGAACGCCCTTGAAATTGAATCCCAAGTAACGCGCATTATTGAAACCGAACTACTGGGCATTCCTGCTCAGCAAATGCTGCGCTCTACCACCAAGTATTCGATTACCGATATTACCATTGACTTTAAACAAGGTACTGACATTTACTGGGCGCGCCAGCAAGTAAACGAGCGGCTGTTAAATATTTTACCTAGCTTACCTACCAATATTAGTGGTGGTATGGCACCAATGAGTACGCCGCTGTCTGAAGTGTTTATGTTTACCATAGAAAGCCCAAAATTATCGCTGATTGAAAAAAGAGAGTTACTTGATTGGCAAATACGGCCATTATTGAGAACCGTGAGTGGCGTAGCCGATGTAAATAGCTTAGGCGGGTATGCAAAAACGTTTGCTATCGCCCCTGATAACTTATTAATGCAGCAGCATCAAGTTAGCTTTTTACAACTGCGAGAGGCGATAGAGCAAACCAATCAAAATGGTGGCATAGGGCGCTTAGAAAAAGGTAACGATACGTTAATTTTACGTACTGAGGGTAAATATAGCGATTTAGAGGCCATCAAAAATACAGTCGTTAAATCAACACAAAATAAAGTGATCCGCTTAAGCGATGTGGCCAATGTTGATGTCGGAAGTTTAACTCGTTATGGAGCAGTGACTAAAAATAGCGAAGAAGCTGTTCAAGGGCTAATTATTGCGCTTAAAAATAGTAACACAGCGCAACTGTTGACAGAGGTAAAAAGTAAACTGCGCCAAATCGAAGCCTCACTGCCGCAAGGTACCAGCATAAACGTGTTTTACGATCGTTCTAATCTTATTAACACCGCAATTAGCACAATTACCGGCGCATTAGGCCAAGCTATCATTTTAGTAATTGTATTATTGGCGTTGTTTTTAGGGGATATTCGCTCCTCTTTGGTGGTGTCGTTATCGTTACCTATGTCGGCGCTGTTAACTTTCATTATGATGAAACAGTTTAATTTATCAGCCAATCTAATGAGCTTAGGGGGCTTAGTGATAGCAATTGGTATGCTGGTGGATTCATCGGTTGTCATTGTTGAAAATATTTTAAATCGGCTGGCTAATAATCAACATTTACCTAGGCTACATGTTATTTATCGCGCCTGTAAAGAGGTTGCTGCACCGGTTTTTTCAGGCACTATCATTATTATTATTGTATTTTCACCACTGTTAATGCTCACCGGGCTTGAGGGGAAATTATTTACCCCTGTAGCGCTCACTATCGTATTTGCTATGTTAAGTGCGCTATTGTTATCGCTTACAGTTATTCCTATTTTAGCCTCGCTATTGTTGAAAAATGAACCCGTAAAACAGCCTAAAATGGTGACTTTGTTACAAGGCTTTTATAGTAAAACCCTTGCTGAGGCGATTAAAAAGCCAATGCTAATAAGTGTTACTTCAATAATGGTACTGATCCTCAGTGGCGTGTTATTTCAGGGACTTGGTAAAAGCTTTATGCCAGTGCTAGATGAAGGCGACATTATTGTTCAACTTGAAAAATCTCCCAGTATTTCATTGCAAGCTTCCCTTGATATAGACAAGCAAATTGAAGCCACTCTGTTAAAAAATACTCCTGAAATAGTGCAAATTGTCGCGCGTACTGGATCGGATGAACTGGGGCTTGATCCAATGGGATTAAACGAAACCGATGTGTTTATGGAGCTGGCACCAAAAGAGCAATGGCGCTTTGCTACAAAAGCGCAACTAATAGAGCATATTCGCCAAACGCTTGCGCAATTTCCAGGTGTTAATATTGGCTTTACTCAACCTATTCAAATGCGCGTATCAGAAATGCTAACGGGTGGCACTGGCGATATTTCAATTAAAGTGTTTGGTAACGGCATTGCAACCTTGTCATCGCTTGCAGAAAAAATCACTGCGCTTGCAAATCGTATTGAGGGGGCAAGTGATGTGCAAATGGCGCTTATTGAAGGGGGCAAATACGTTAATATTAAGCTTAACCCTGAGGTTGCGAGTCAATTTGGTTTAACAACGCAAACATTAAGTGAGTATTTAAAGTCTCAGCTTGAAGGATTACAGGTGTCTACGCTGCAAGAGGGTAACCGTGTTATTCCTATTGTATTTAATAGTGCCACAGCTAAAAACCAATTAGTGGATTTATCTTCTATTCACGCGCTAAAAAGTAGCCTTATTTTAATGCCAGATAATAGCTTAATGCCGCTTGAAGACGTTGCTAGTATTGGTTTTAAAACAGGGCCATTGTTAATAGAGCGCGAAAAGGCTAAGCGCTTTGCCTCAGTTAGCGTCAACGTAGATAACCGTGATGTGGTGAGTTACGTGAATGAACTTAAAGCTAAAATTAGCAGTAATATAAAGTTACCCAGTGGATTTACTTTATCTTTTGGTGGCGAGTTTGAAAGTCAGCAACGCGCAACGCAAAATTTATTAGTACTCATTCCTGTGGCGTTAATATTAATATTTATTATTTTATTTACTACCTTTAAATCGCTATCTAAATCAATGCTGATTATTGCCAATATCCCGTTTGCGCTGATGGGCGGGGTGATTGCTTTGTATATTAGTAATGAATATTTATCGGTGCCTGCATCGGTAGGGTTTGTTGCCCTATTGGGGGTAGCCGTACTTAATGCGATTGTGATGATCAGCTATTTTGAACAAACTAAAATGTTTGCTGCAAATGTAACGCAGTGCATTTTAGATGGTGCTAGTAGGCGGCTACGCCCTGTATTAATGACCGCGACAACCGCTATGTTTGGTTTATTGCCGTTGGTGTTTGCAACAGGTCCAGGGGCTGAAATACAAAAGCCATTAGCTATCGTAGTTATTGGCGGGTTAATTACCTCCACTATTACAACACTTTATTTATTACCTATCTTTTATGGTTGGTTGGAGAAGAAACATGGCTGAACAGTTACTTTTTACCCTAAATGCACCCACAAATATAAAAGATGACGTAGTTGATATATTAATAGGCATAGACTGTATAACCGGCTTTAACTTAAAAAAAATTCAAGGCTATAGCAAAGAGCACAGCGAGTTTGATATTGCCGAGCAAGTAGAAGGGCATCGCAGTTTTTATCAATTTGAGGTGCATATTTTATTATCAGAACTTGCCATAGTAAAAACGGCGTTAAGTCCTGTTTGTAAGTACACGCCGTTAAAATATTGGGTAACCCCAATTTATGAAAGTGGTCATATTAGATAATTATTTTGCATTAAGCTACCTTGGATAACTACTTCAATTGGATTAACTATTAGACTTATTTAATTGATTTTCGCAACATATCAATGTTTAATTGAATGACATGAATTAACTGTTGTTTATTATGCACTTTCTCAATAAGTACTTCTTACTTAACGATCATCATACTGCCCATGATGAAGTCGCACATTGGCGGGTGAGTGCACTGCGGATAATTTTAACTCTCGTTACTTTGCTCTGTTTTTTGGTAGTTTGTTATACATACACCCGCGCAATTGAATTCAACCTAATTTACATTGCAGTTATTACTATTAGTTTTTTCACTATTGCTTTGAGTCTTTTATTAGCAAGTAAGCGATTTTACACATTTAGTGCAAACGCACTTTTATTAACTATCGTTGCCGGTAGTTTATCAATGAATTTATTTTTAACTGACTTAGAGCTTGCAAAGGTGGGTTCTATGTTTATGTATTCATGTCCCATCATTGCTCTTATGCTACTCGGTTACAGAACGGCTTTGGCCTACGGTATTTTAAACATCATACCTTTTTACATGATTATTAATAATGTTGATTTATCTGGCTATTCAGGAATAGCAAGCCAATTACCAGAAGCTGGCTTATATATTACAGGCCTGATATTTTTATTTTTTAATATTTGTATTCCACTTGCTACTGCGCGAACAATTGTTGCTGCCAAACGTTTAAACAAAACCATGTTAAATGCTAATAGCTTCCTTAAAGATAAAAATGAGCTTTATCGCACCTTATTTACTGAATCTAATAAAGCTAAAATTATTGTCGACGAAAATTTAGTAATTACAGATTTAAATCAACACGCTATTGAAATGTTTGGATTAAAAAACAGCTTGAAAGAAAAGGCTGTGAGAATTGATGGGTTATTTCCTGCACTTAATAGCAAAGAGTTAAATATAAAAAATCAAATCATAGAATATAAGAATCGCTACTATAAGAGTAATTTCCAGCAAATAGCAATGAGTACAAATTACCGAGTGTATGACTTTTATGATTGCACGCAAGAGCAATTAATTAAACAAAATTTGTCCATGATGGAGCAAGAGAACAAACGTCTAAGGTTTAGAGACTCGCAGACGAAACTGCCTAATCGAGAGTGGTTTGAGATGCAATGCGATAGATTAACGTCTAAATACCAAAAAGGGTTTTATATTGTCGTTACACAAAGCGCAAATAGTGAATATTTAAATTTAAAACTTAACAAAGCTGACTCCCAATCATTGCTAATTACTGCTTATAAGCGCTTAAAAGCAATGTCAGAGGGGCCTTTGCTTTGTGCGCATATAGAAGGTGGCAAACTTGGCTTTATTATTGGTTCAAGCTCAAGTGAACAGCAAAACAAGTTATTAATACAAATTAAAAGCACCTTAGATCAAACTTATGATGTGTTTGGTACTAATTACCAACAATCATTTTTATTTGGTTTTGCTAAGTGCCCAGAGCATGGTGAAAATAGTGCGATTGTTCTTAGTAATGCGTGTGAGGCGCTCAAACTCGCAGACTATAACTTGCCATTTAATGGTTACAATCAAAAACAATCACAGGCCTTTATGGAAAAGTATGAAATTTCCATGTTACTTGATGAAGCTTTGCAACAAAATGATCTGTCAGTACATTATCAACCTAAAGTAGATGCAAAAGGTGAATGTATAGGGCTTGAAGCATTAGCTCGTTGGCATAGCTCTGTACTTGGCTGTGTATCGCCCGCTGTATTTATTCCTATTGCGGAAGAGTACAGAATGATTAGCCGATTAACGGACTTAATTATTCAAAAAGTCTGCGCTCAAATTGCCCAATGGAGTAAAGTTGGTTTGCCACTTTTACCCGTAGCAATAAACATATCTTTGCTCGATTTTAGCCAAGCTGATTTTATGTCAAAATTGGTAAAATATTTGGCGGATTTTAATGTAAAACCGAATCAAATAGAATTAGAGCTTACTGAAACGTCACTTGAGGCTAACCAAGTTCACTCTCTAAAACTTATGCAAACTCTGCAAGATTGGGGGTTCACTATTACAGTGGATGACTTTGGTGTTGGATACTCGAATATTGCACGACTTGCTGATTATCCTATTGATAAACTTAAATTGGATCGCTCTTTAATAAGTAAGGTTACAAGCTCTACACGTCAAAAAAGTTTAGTTAAAGCCATGCATGTGATGTGTGATGAACTTAATATTAAGTGTGTAGCCGAGGGAGTAGAAACCGAAGAGCAGGTCTTAATAATGTCCGAAATGGGATGTAAAGAGTTTCAAGGTTATTACTTTTCTAAACCTATGAGTGCTCAGGTTTATGCTGAATATATAAATCAAAATGGTCTGTTTTTTACGGCAAAAAACTTAGCTTCTGCGAAAAGTAGCTGAATTTAACAACTAGGTTCTAGTGACCTTGTTGGATTGATATTTGTTTAAACTAGGGTAATAAACTCTTTGGTGTTAAATGCTACTGAAATATTTCAGCAGCATTTTAGATGTACTAACTTATTCAAACACTCCTTTTATGACTGCATGGGTGTTTTGCACCATTAAAGTGCCGTTAGCCCATACATACTCAGGGGTTAAGGTCTCTTTATCGAGAAGCACAACATCCGCGTCGCTCGCTGTTTTAAGGCGGCCTTTATCAACTCCTAAAATATCGGCAGGGTTACTGGTTATGCTCATTAAAGCGTGCTCAATAGGGACGTTATATTGCTTAACTGCTTGCTGAAACGAGGTTAATAAAGAGGACTCTTTGCCTACCTCTAACCCTAATAAGCTAAAGTCTTTATCAAAAATAGGTAAACTAGCATGGCCATCTGAGCTCATAGTGAGTTGATTTGGTGCTACGCCTTGTTCTAAGCAGTAGGCAAGGGCATGGGCTGCTGCATATTCACCATGGGCTAAATCGTAGTCGGTGGTGCTGGTGGTAAAGTCGATAGTACCGCCCTGATCACAAAAGTGAATACCGGCATCAAGAAGTGCTTTATTGCGGTTCATATGCGTAGGGTAAAACTGTTTAAGCTTAATATCACTTTGCTGAGCCACTTGATGCAAAATAGTTAAATGGCTATCAACAGGGCCGACATGAATACTCACGGTGCCTTTTTTACCACTGAGCATACCGGCTACTTTGGCCTCGGCTGCCAATTCTGCTAATTGCTGGACCGTAGGTTGGCTACTGCGATGATCAGAAATAGCCACTTCGCCAACACCTATAAACTCCTCTATATACATGATGTCGTCAGTGATTGAGTGAGTAAGAGTTTTAGCGGGTAAATGATACGAACCGGTATGGCAAAATACATTCAGCCCTTGCTCTTTTAGGCCTTTTGCTTTGGCAACCAAATTGGTCAGCGTACGTGAGCTTGAATCGGTACCCAGTGCGGCCACCACCGTGGTGGTGCCCGATAGGGTTGCATCGGTTAGGTTCATTTCAGGGGTGCGGCTGGCAAATCCAGCTTCGCCACCGCCACCGGTAATATGCACTAACGAGTCAACAAACCCCGGCGTAACAAGCTTATTTTTACCGTCAATTCGTTTGACGAGTACACTGCTGTCGAGGATTATATTTTCGTCAATAGCAATGATTTTACCACCGCCAATTAAAACATCTTGTGTGCCTAGGTAGGTAGGTGCATAAACGTTTGCACCTTGAATTAAAGTTAACATAACAAATTCTTTTTATTGATAATTAATAAAGTAAGCAAGAAATATAAAGCCGCTTGCTAATACAAAAAGTGCTAGAGCAAAGCGCCAAATAAACGCAGCCCATTCTCCCCAATCTAATTTCACGACCCCTAAACAACCAATTAAACTAGCTGAGGTGGGAATTAAAATGTTGGTTAATCCATCGCCTAATTGAAAGGCCAATACTACAATTTGCCTTGATACATTGAGCAAATCGCCAAGTGGAGACATCAGCGGCATAGTGATGGCAGCTTGGCCTGAACCCGATGAAACAAAAAAGTTAAATACACTTTGAAACACCAGCATTCCCCAAGCTGCAATGTAATCTGGCACACTGGCTATGCTACTTGCACAGTAATAAAGCAGGGTGTTGAGAGTTGAGGGAGTGGTTAAATCACTACCGCCTAATAGTAATACAATGCCTTTAGCCAGTGCGACTAATAACGCCGCTGGCAATAATTCTTGTGCACCGTGTTTAAACGCTTCCGCGCACTCATTCGCGGTTAGCTTTTTAAACACGATGGCAATTATTGCACTGATAAGGCCAATACAAAAAAACTGTGCAGCAAGCTCAGGAATATAATATTGGCGCGCCATCACCCCCCATACAACCCAGGCTATGCCCAATACAAACACTAATAATGTGAGTGCATCGGCTAGGCTGAGTTTAATCGTTGGCTGATCACCCGTTTTTTGGGATTGTGTTTTTATCCGTTTTGCATAGCGCATTGTAAACACGAGGCCTACAAGGGTAAAACAAGCCCACGCTAACATACGAAAGCCCGCACCAGAAAATACTGGGATTTCAGCTATCGATTGCGCTATAGCAATGCTAAAAGGGTTCATCCATGAGGTGGCAAAGCCTATTTGCGTGGCCACGTAAGTTGTAAGTACAGTGACTTTAGCGTCGTAGCCAAGTTGTTGCATAATAGGGAGCAGCACAATACAAAATGCAATAGCCTCTTCGCCCATACCAAATACCGCGCCGCCTAACGAAAATAGTAAAAACAGTAAGGGAATAAACAGCCATTCAACCCGCTGGGTTTTATTAATAAGTGCCATAATGCCGTTATTAATCGCGCCGGTTTTCATAATAATGCCAAAGGCACCGCCAGTGATTAAAATAAACGCCATTACGCCAATAGCTGCACCATATTTATCACCCGACACTAAGCCTTCAAACAATACATTTGCTAAACCAATGTCGCCACCTTGTGCAAAAACAGGTGGTGATTGTTGGTCGTTAACGGCTTGATATTGTGAAAGCTGCACAGTGTGGCTACCAGATTCTGCATTAAATACCCCAGGGGTAATAAATACCGTGGCCATATAGGCAACCACTGCCACACACAGCAAAATGATGCTGGCATCTGGCATAGAAAATTGTTTTTGTTTCATAATTTCACTTTAATAAAAGGTCATTGTGTTGATGCGTAAATAAACGCTTAAACGTACTTTAGCACTTAATAGGCAGTGTCACTGTAGCCATGACCAGTAATAAAAGGAAGGCCGCAAAGCGTTTGCTTTGCGGCTAAGCGGTTAAAAGCGGTAGCTGATACTTAATTTATAATTAGCACCTAAGGCATTATGGTTAATTGAATCAAAGCCTCGGCTTGAACCGTAAAGTGTGGGTGGCTCTTTATCAAAAACATTATTGATTCGTGCGCGTAAGGTCAGTGACTTATTAACATAGTAACCTGCTGATAAATCCCAAACGAGCCAATCGTCAACCTGATGCTCACCTTTTGAGTCTAATACGCCAAGCGAATCTAGTTCATCAATTTCACGCCCACGCAGGCCTTCTATATCATCCTCGTAGCTGCTGGTGTAGTTTGCACCTAAGTTAAGGTAGTAACTTTGCGCTTCCCAATCTATTGACATACGCGCAACATTTTCAGGGTAACGATACGTCCCCACTAGCTTTTCAATTGAATCTGAACCTGGTTTATTGCGCTCATATTCAAGATAGTGAGTACCGTCAAACGCAAAGGTCAAATCGCCGCTTGGTAATACAAACCTATGGTCAAACTTAATATCAATACCTGCTAACGTTTGTGTACCGGTGTTTTCAAGTTGAATGACGTGGTCACGGAATAAAGGTAAGTATTCTTCATCTTTACGTTGGGGAAACTTTTCAAGATAGTTATCTAAAATTTCATTTAAATTAGCGCCATCTTGCTCAATTGTTAAGCCGCTACCATTTTCTCCATCGGTTATACCACATAAATCATAATCGTAAGAGATACCTTGTTGACCTTCTGGCACAATGCCACAATAACGCAGTGATGCATCAGTTATAGCGCGGTCGAGCACGGCGGTCATGTTGGTATCGATTACTTGTTCGTGATCAAACTGCCAATAATCAACGGTTAAGTTAGTATCAACACTTGGGCTCCACGCAAAACCAACACTAATGGCTTCTGACTCTTCAGCTTTTAGGCTTTTATTACCCAACTCAAGTGAATTAACACTGACCTCAGTACCTTGACCTGCACAGTATAGTTCTGAAACCGCTTGGTTAGCGCCACAATCAAATGTTGAACGAGTGGTTCTTAATTTAACACCCGCTTGGGTAAGTGAAGGAGCACGAAATGACGTAGACCATGAGCCACGAACAACTAACGAGTCAGTAGGACGATAGCTCAAACCAATTTTAGGATTAAAAGTGCCACCAAAGTCATCGTAATGATCGTATCGACCCGCTGCTTGCAGCTCTATTTGCTCAGTAAGTGAAATACTTAATTCAGCAAAAGCAGCATATTGAGTACGATCTGCCTCTGATAAACTAGAGCCAAAACCAAATACATCTACTAAGTAGCCGTCTTCAGGGCGTGATTGTGAATTAAGCGAAGGAATGTCGCTTAGTTCTTCACGGCGTGCTTCTACCCCAAATGAGGCATAGGCAGGTAGCTCGTTAAAGGTAAATAGCTCACCATTAAAATTAGCATCCCAGCCATAAACAGTACTTTCTCCACTGCGTGTTGGGCGAGCTTGCGCTGTTGCCAAAACGGCATCGTTAGCGGCGTCGCCTTGAAGGAAAGGGTTGTAAAAAGGCAGTAACTCCCCAGATGCACAATTTAAGTCAGTACCGTCAAAACTTGCCAATGTACCGTCTGAACAAAGCTCGCCTGTTATCGCGCCATGAAACTGATAACGATTATAAACCCCAGCAATCGCTTCTTGCTCTGAACGTGAGCGAGAAAGAGTAACACCAGACTCCCAGCCCCAATCACCAATTTCACCACTTAGGCTACTTACTAAGCGAAAGTTTTTCGTTTCTACTTCCACTGTTCTTGGAGCATTAAAGCGGGCATCAAAGCCAAAACCATACACTTCTCGGCCACTTTGAGTATCGAATGGGTCAATGTAGAGTTGATCCATCAAATCATTACTACCATCGGCATTATCGTAAATAAATAAGGCGTCTTCTAAAATATACGGGCCGTCGTCGTCATTAATTTGGTTAATAGGTGAGGGCGATGAATACGCTTTTGCCTTGGTTTGGCTGTAAAAAAAGTCAGTGTGCCATTGTAGACCACCGAGCTCACTATTAAACATAAAGCCGGTTGAAAGGCTCTCAAATGGGGTATCTAGGTAGTCATCTTGATTAGGGTAGTAAGCACAAATTTGTTCACCAAATTCAGTAGTCACTAATTCGGTTTTACAGTTTGGTGATGGAAGTTCGTTACCGTCTCGGCTGCTGAAATAATAAATATTCGGTGAGTTCTCCAGCTTAGGTAAATAGGAGTAACCATTCACTAAAGAGGGAGAGGCCGTGTAATTACGATCGGTCGCTTTAAAAGCGTTACGGTCGTATATATCTGCAAATACCGTTAAGTTACTCTCGCCTACTTTTGTACCATACACTAAGTTTAGCTGCTTTTTACTTTCGTCATGCTGATTAAAGCTATCGGCAAACGAAGTATTGATTTCAGCGCCTTCAAAATCATCTTTTAAAATGTAGTTAATAACACCCGCTACAGCATCGGCACCATAAACGGCTGATGCACCGGTGGCTAAAATATCAATACGTTCAATGGCCGCTAGCGGAATAGAGTTCACATCTACAAAGTTTTCAGTACCTGCAGCAAATGAACTAGGCGCAACTCTTCGCCCATTTATTAATGTCAGCGTTGCCGAAGGTCCCATGCCTCGTAAGCTCGCTGCTGATTGACCTGCTGGTGTGGAGGTAGACGTACCACCACTTTCAGAGGTTGAGAACGTACCGCTTCCGCCTTTAAATACAGATAAATCTTTGAGTAATTCATGAATGGTATTAGCACCAGAGCGTTTGATTGCATCTTGGTCTAACACGGTTAGTGGAATAGTGCCTTCCAGATCAACGCCTTTTAAGCGAGATCCTGTTACTTCTACTCGTTCAATGTTGGTATCAGTTTGAGTTTCTTGTGCATACACACAAGTGACAGGGCTCAGTAAAGCGCTTACTGTGGCCGCAATAGTTAGTTGACGAAACATTGTAGTACCTTTTGTCTTTTTTAAGCGCGCAGAAATAGGTTTAATATTTCTTAAGGCTTTAATTATTATGGTTTTTTAGACAGGGCAATGGTGAAATGACACGCTGAGCCCCTCACAGAAATTAGTGAGGTGGTGGGCTACTCGTCAAACCACTCCGAAAGGTAGTGTGGTGAGTAGAAATATGTTGTAAGCAGTGTTGCTTTTTTAAACATAATTCTCGTTCCAAAAAGGTTTTTGACAAAGCTAGCAAATGGGTGCTAGCTTACTCGCGTTTTAAAGTTCCTTTTTTTTATAGCAAGTGAGAGACGCTCTCGCAAGTTATTTCTTATAATTTTTTACATGAGTGTAACATAATGGAACGAATATATTTACCAAAAAAGCGACTAGTTAAATCGCGAACAATAACCGCTTTTTACTCAATTTTAATTGCTTTTTCGCTGCAGTTAAACGCAAAAGAGCCTAGTCAAACTCTCGTGTTAGTGGGGGGGGCTCTCACAACATGTGCCAGTTTAAGCCCTAAAAACTGTGAAAAAAATACTCAAATTTCGGGTAAAACGCATAATGTATTTGCGCTCTCTCACACTAAAATTAGTCAAATAAAGCAACAGTGGCCTAGTGAAAATAGCCAAGCTAAAAACAATACTATTAAAAATTTAGCAACAATGCAGGCTAAATCATCGCCCACGTTATCGAAAAAAGAGCTGTTATGGTTGTGGCGCGATATTGATAGCAAACAGCTCAATAGTTTATCGGATCAAGAATACAATTTTGTAATAGATATGCTTGAAGTAGCTCAAATAAAAAGCGACAACAAGCGACTAAAAGAGCAGGTAAATACTGCGCTTAATAGCGAATCGGCAGCGACAGAGATTTTGCAGTTTATATCGGGAAGTTTAAAAGTTAATGATACTAACCCGAGTATGCTAGCCATTACCGCCTCAAGCAGAGACCCTTATGAATCTGCTGATTTTTATGAAGGATTACTAAGCTTCCCTAATGTAAATTCGCAATGGCTTGCATTAACCCCTGCGCTTGCTAAAGCAATAACCACCAACAAGTGTGATGATTTAACCACGCTTAGGCACTCCGAAATGGGGCTATATCAACGCGAACATATTTACCCTGATCGCACACAAGCTGAATATCAATTGTGTAAAAAAGGCACCGACGCTTTAGTAGAGCTAATAAAAAACAGTACCGGTGTGATGTTTAATGGTGGCGATCAAAGCCTAACTCGAAAAGTATTATTTGATGAAAATAACCAGCCTTACCCTTGGACAAAAGCATTACAGTCTCGCCCTGTTATTGTTGGAACAAGTGCAGGTACCGCGGTGCAAAGTGGTGGGCAAGCCCACGCCGGGAATGTAGTGATGATCACCAATGGCACTAGCTTGTCGGCATTGAAAGAAGGCGCACAAGCCATTGATGCCCCAAGTGAACGCTCAAACAGCGATAGTTTAACTTACAACCGCTTTGGGGGTTTAGGCACATTTAGTTACGGTGTACTCGATACACACTTTAGCGAGCGAAACCGTACATTAAGACTAGGCACTTTGCTCGACGACTTAAACGCAAACAAAGCTCAGCCGACATTCGGTTTTGGTGTAGACGAAACCACAGCCTTAGTGGTGATTAAATCTGAAGCTGGCAATTTAATGACCGTAATTGGTAAAAATGGTGTGGTGTTGGTTAAATCAACAGAGCAAGCTCAGGCTGAAACTGAAACTAAAACTAAAACTAAAACCTACAGTTACTCTTACTGGCCTGTGGGCAGTGTGATTGATATTAAAAATAACGATTTTACCTTAAGTCAGCGCAGTATTAGCCAAGCATTGCCAGCAATTAAAATACCGCCTTTACCAGTTCAGCGTTTTGGCAGCATTTTAACGCAGGCCAAATTACGCTCTTTAACGCAAGCCATGTGCCTTAGCCAAGAACAAACGGCTGTTGGCCAGCAAGATGAGTTTATTATTAGCCTATCTACCACGCCTGAGTCGGCATATCATCGTATTAGTGCTGCGCAGTATGGCTGTGCGGTGAGTAATTTAGAAATTGCAGTGAGTACCTTTTAATTTAATGCCACGCAAGCTAATTTAATTAAACACGCTGCTTAGTTGATTTTAGATTAAGCGGCCATACTATATTTAAAGCGTGTTTATTAAATCACAACAAAAGGAAGGTTCATGAGTAAAGTAGCGGTTATTTATTTTTCGGGATATGGCCATACCAAAAAAGTGGCTGAATTTGTAGCTGATGGAGCAAACGCTCAGCTTATTGCAATCGATGAGAATGGCGACATAAAAGACACCGATTGGGATGTATTAAACAATGCAGACGCCATTATTTTTGGTGCACCTACCTATATGGGCTCATATCCTTGGCAGTTTAAAAAGTTTGTTGATGCTACCTCTAAAGTATGGTTTACCATGGGGTGGAAAGACAAAGTATTTGGCGGGTTTACTAATAGCGGCAGCCTAAATGGCGATAAACAAGTCACTCTAATTAGTATGCAAACATTGGCTTCGCAACATGGTGGAATTTGGGTAAGCCTAGGGTTACCACCGGCCAATAAACTGGAATCAACTCGTCAAGACATCAATAACTTAGGCGGTTCAGTTGGCGTATTAGTGCAATCACCTACTGATGCAGATGAATCTGCTATTCCATCAGGCGATTTAGAAACGGCTCGTTTATACGGCGAACGTGTAGCTGATGTGGCCAAACGCTTAAAGTAAAAGTCACTCGATAAAATAAGTTAAAAAAGCCACATTGTGTGGCTTTTTTAGTTTGATAATTCTAATTTTTGTTGTTTGTGCTCTAGCTGGTATAAGCTTGAAAATTGACGTTTATGAACTTCAAATAAATACGCTCTTAGCTGCTCTTTACCATGGTGAATGTGTTTAATTTTTGCTGCTATGCCACACTTACTCTGCCTAACCGGCTCTATATCTAATGATATCGCCGCTTCGTTGGGTAAAATAAATTGCATATTCTGCAACTCATCAAGCTCACTGTGTACTGATGTGGGTTTTAAAAATATTCCTGTGCTAGATATAGATTCAATGCAAAAACCTTGGCTTTGGATATTTAATTCGCTCAACCGCCAGCTGCGCTGAATACCTTTAGTGTCAATTACTTCGGGGGCTTCTAATACAGTACTGAAATGGCCTAATTCATCGGTTTTAAATTGAAGTGGGAACCATAGTTGGTAGTGGGCTACTTCTGCTAATAAGGTTAATTTAGCTTGACCAAGTAAATGCGCAATACCATCTGGTATTGATGCTTGTACTGTTAACTTTGTTTCATTGATTAATGCACTACTTTGACTAGGTTCAAATAAGCCAGATAAAAAGTTAATTTCTTCGTCAGACAAATCCATGTATTTTCCTTAATACCTAAATTGTGGATTCTATTCCTCACAAGGTTACTGCCCAATGAATGAACAGTTTATTATTTTGTAAGCTCCGCATAGCGCGGCTAAATTTTTATACAATTAAAAATTTCAACCTTCCTGATTGAAATTTTAAGCTATTGATTTTAATTGGTTTTTTTTATTTCTAAACTCAGTGAGTTAAATAGTTGTATGCGTTTTTTAGTATTTTAACCTTATTATCACCAATAAGTTAAGTAATAAAGTGTACAAAATTAAAACGCTTCGCGATGTTTTTATATCAACAATGCGTAAATGAGACTTAGGTCTAGCTTACGAAGCATAAGGAAATACTTAGAATAGCGCTAAATAAAAATGGGGTTTAAGGGGTTCCAAATGCAATTAGAACGAATTCGTCGTAGCGACTTACACAACAAAGTGATGTCTGCAGAGCAGGCCAGTTTATTTATTAAAGACGGCATGACCGTGGGAATGAGTGGTTTTACTCGTGCCGGTGAAGCGAAAGCTGTACCACGTGCGCTTGCAGAGCGAGTGCGTGAAAACCCAATGAAAATTAACCTAATGACGGGCGCGTCATTAGGAAATGACTTAGATAAGCTACTAACTGAATCAGGTGCGTTAGCGCGTCGTATGCCATTTCAAGTAGACAGCACATTACGTAAAGCGATTAACAACGGTGAGGTCATGTTTATTGACCAGCATTTATCTGAAACCGTTGAACAGTTACGTAATCATCAGTTAACGATGCCTGATGTAGCGGTCATTGAAGCCGTTGCTATTACCGAAGAAGGCCACATAGTACCTACAACGTCAGTGGGCAATTCAGCCAGCTTTGCTATTTTTGCCAAACAGGTAATTGTAGAAATTAATATGTTACACCAGCCAGAGCTTGAAGGGCTGCACGACATTTATATTCCATCTTATCGTCCTACACGTACGCCAGTGCCGCTAGTGAAAGTAGATGACCGCATTGGTAGTACTGCAATTCCAATTGATCCGGCTAAAATTGTGGGTATTGTATTTACCAATCAAAGTGACTCATTTTCAACCGTTACCGACCCAGATGCAGATACAGCCTCTATTGCACGTCACTTAGTGAACTTTTTTAAAGAAGAAGTAGCACAAGAGCGTATGCCTGAAAACCTAGGCCCATTACAAGCCGGTATAGGTAACATTGCCAACGCAGTAATGATGGGTTTATTAGACTCTGATTTTAAAGACCTCACTATGTATTCAGAGGTACTACAAGATTCTACCTTTGATTTAATTGATGCGGGTAAACTTAATTTTGCATCAGGGTGTTCAATTATTTTATCAGAGCGTTGTAACTCACAAGTATTTAATAACCTTGAAAAGTATCGTGATAAGCTAATACTTCGTCCACAAGAAATGTCGAACCATCCTGAAATTGTGCGTCGTTTAGGTATTATTGCGATTAACACCGCACTTGAGTTTGATATATATGGCAACGTTAACTCAACTCATGTATGTGGTACTAAAATGATGAACGGCATTGGTGGTTCAGGCGACTTTGCACGTAATGCGCATGTATCGGTGTTTGTAACTAAATCAATTGCCAAAGGCGGCGCTATTTCTAGCGTTGTACCTATGGTAAGCCATGTTGATCATACCGAGCACGATGTTGATATTTTAGTAACCGAGCAAGGCCTTGCTGATTTACGCGGTTTAGCGCCACGCGAACGTGCAATTGAAGTCATTAAGCACTGTGTACACCCAGATTATCGCAACGCCATGCTTGACTACTACGAGCGTGCATGTGTTCGTGGCGGTCATACGCCTCATATTTTAGAAGAGGCATTCAGCTGGCATACCCGCCTTGAGCAACAAGGCACAATGAAGCAAAGCTAATACTTAAAACCCCGCATCTGCGGGGTTTTTATTTTGTAATTAGTCTAAAATATTAGACTCAGACCAAACCCTAAGATCGTGAAGAATTCCTAGTGCAGAGCGCCCAAACTCAGTGAGCTCGTAGGTGACAGCAATAGGTCTAGTGCTGATCACCGTCCTTAAAACCATCTTATTGGCTTCTAACTCTTTTAAACGTTGATCTATCATTTTTTTGCTCGCTCCACCTAACATTCGAGTTAGATCATTAAAGCGAACAGGTTCATCTTTTAAGTGATAAATAATAGAACTTGTCCACTTCCCGCCAATTAAGCGCATTCCTTTTTCAATAGCACAGGGTTCTAAGCAGGCATTTAAAACTTTTTTTCTTCCCTTACTATCTGTTTCTATGGAGCTTTCCAAAATTTAACCTCTAAAATAGGGTGGTTACTAAAAGTATACTAATTGAATCTATTCTTCAGGTAACTATTATATACCACATTAAAGTAAAGACCAATTTTCGTACTATTTTTGGAGAGATCACATGAGCAAGGTACTCATTATAAATGCACACCAATATTATCCTTTTTCAGAGGGCAAATTAAATGCCACTCTAGTTGATGTAGCATCATCGATACTGATAGAAAAAGGCCATGAAGTTAAAACCGTAACTATGACAGATAGTATTGATGTAGAGGCACAATTAGCACTTCATCAATGGGCTGACGTTGTCTTACTGCAATCACCTATTAACTGGATGGGCGTGCCATTTTCGTTTAAAAGATATATGGACGAGGTGTATACAGCCGGTATGGGTGGCGCCATGTGTAATGGCGATGGTCGTCACCAGGACGACCCAAAAAGCGGTTATGGCACAGGTGGCACACTTAAAGATACTAAATATATGATGTCACTCACATTTAACGCACCAGAGGAGTCATTTAACAATTCAGAAGAATTTTTTAATGGCAAAAGTGTTGACGACTTAATGTTCCCAATGCATATGAACTTTAAGTTTTTTGGTATGACAGCAATGCCTACCATTGCTTGTTTTGATGTTATGAAAAACGCCGATATAGATACTGACTTAGCGCGCTTTAAAGCACATATAAGTACACACTTTTGAGAGGAAACACAATGACTAATGCATCACAGTATACAAATAAACTTCTTCCTGGGAGTCGTTTCCCAAAGATTAATTGCCCTGTACTAAATAGTAACGAAGTAGAGTTAGGGCGTGTCCAGCAAGACGCTGCTTGGCAAATGGTGGTTGTGTATCGTGGCCAGCATTGTCCTATGTGTACGCAGTATCTAAATCAGTTAGAAGAAATTAAACAGTCATTACAAGACATTGGAGTTTCTTTAATTGCTGTATCGGCCGACAGCGAAGCGCAGTTGTTAACACATAAAGAGAAGTTATCAGTGAGTTACCCCATTGCGTTTGAATTAAAGCCTGAACAAATGAATGCGTTAGGGCTGTATGTTTCTCAACCTCGCAACGCTCAAGAAACAGACCATTTATTTGCTGAGCCTGCTGTGTATGTAGTGAATGAACACGGTACAGTACAAGTTGTTGATATCTCAAATAATCCATTTGTAAGACCAGATCTGTCTACTTTATTGCGAGGTATAACTTGGATTAAAAACCCTGATAATAATTACCCTATTCGTGGAATGCATAAAGGTTAATGTTTGATGGTTTAAGTTTGCCACTATGATCTGTAAAATAACTGCATATTATTTACAGACTCGCTATGGCGAGCAACACAGAGTAACCATAATGGAAAACAAACTAACTGCAATCGATACACTCGCTGAACTTGAAAGTTTTTTACTGCAAGTTGAAAACGGCGGCCTAGGTTTAACCGGCGTAGCAGGCGTGGGTATGGCAACCAATAATGCCGATGGCAGCCGTTTTGTAGCCGTGTTTGATGACAAGCAACAACTTTTATTAGCACGCGAAATTACCGAAGAGATTTTCCAAAGCGGCCAAGACATGGTGCGCAACGGCGTAGGGCGTAAGCATTAATTCCTTGCTACTAATCTAAAAAGCGCCAAATGGCGCTTTTTTTGTGGTTTATTTTAAACAGTTGTTAAATATAAAATAAATTTATACTAACGGTGCTCTTTGTAATGGTTTTACTATATAGAAACAAATAATCGATAAGGTGAGATTATGATGATTCAACCGTTATTAGGTGTTAGTTAGTATGGACTTTATTGCTACCGCATTTTTCTTTTTAGTTCTTCTAATCGCTTTATCTATTGTTTGGAGCACGCTAAAAACGGGAATTTCACCGATGATGAGCTCAAGCAAAGCGCGCCAAACTATGCTTGCTGCAATAAGCATGGATGAAAAAGGCGCATTAATTGATTTAGGTTCAGGTTGGGGAACGCTTGTTATACCGGTTGCCAAAAGGCATCCTAATAAACAGGTTATTGGCTATGAGTTATCGTGGTTTCCTTGGTTAATTTCAATGCTTTTTAAATATAGTTTAGGTTTAAATAACCTTACCCTCTATCGTAAAGACTTTAAAAATGCCGATCTCAGTTCTGCGTCTACTTTGGTGTGTTACTTGTTTCCTGATGGTATGGTAGCGCTTGAAGAAAAGTTAAAACATGACGTAGTTAATAATAAAATCACTATTGTGAGTAACACCTTCGCTTTGCCATCATATAAACCAACTAACGTTATCAAGCTTAAAGATTTTTACCAAACACCGATTTATGTGTATCACTGGCAACCCAAATAGATGAGTATTATTTAGGGTCAGTGCTTAGTTGATGTCATATTTTTTATCCATAAGTTCATCTTCTCTGCAGACATTGGTTTGGCAATATAATAACCTTGCCCATGATAGCAACCCATGCCTATAAGTACTTTTTCGAGCTCTTGTGACTCTATCCCCTCTGCTACTAGGTTATACCCAAATGCTTTACTTAGCGCCACGATACACGTAACTATGGACTTGTCTTCATGGTCTGATAGGAGCTTTTTAACAAAGCTTTGATCTATTTTTAATGTATCTAAAGGTAATTTTTTTAAGTAACTCAACGAAGCGTAACCTGTACCAAAGTCGTCTAACGCAATACTTACACCTAAATTCCTACAGCCATTGAGAACGTCGACTGCCTGTTCAACGTTTCCAATTGTAGTGCTCTCTAAAATTTCTAATTCGAGGGTTTTTGGTTTTATATTATTAGTGCTGATGAGTAACTCTCTGAGGTTTTCAACAAAGCCCTCACTAAGCAAATGAGCTGGAGAGATGTTTACACTCATAGAAAGATGATTTCTTGTCCAAATTTTATGTTGTTTTAAGGCCTCAGCAAGTACCCATTCACCAATTAATATACCAATGTGTGGGTGCTCTAATACCTCTGAAAAGTGACCAGGGTAAAGTAAACCCAAAGTAGGGTGATTCCAGCGTATTAAGGCTTCAACGCCAATTAACTGGTGATCCATCAAATTGACCTTTGGTTGATAATGAAGAATAAACTCTTTGCGAGCAATGCCTTTTTCAGCAGCCAATAATAAATCATGTTTTGCATGCCTTAGGCTTTCTTCTTCTGGATCAAAAAACAGAATTCGGTTTGTTCCTGATCTTTTTGCTTGGTACATTGTTTGATCGGCTCTGCGTAAAATGTCATCACAAGTTAAGCCATCATCACTGGGAAGTGCAACGCCGATGCTGACTGAAATTTGAACGGAGCACGAAAACTCTGCTAATTTTATTGGGTCGTTTACCTCAATCAGCACCTCTTGTAACAGAGTCTCATATTCTTGTATCGTGTGCGCAGCCCCTCTTAATAAAAAGATAAACTCATCTCCGCCAATACGCGCGAGTGTATCTTCCTTGCGTAATGTGTTTTGTAGCCTTTGGGCAATGGTTTTCAACACGAAATCACCGGTTTCATGACCATATTTGTCATTAATGGGTTTAAAGTTATCTAAATCTAAATAGGCAACGGCGAGCTTTTGCTGAGATGTAATGGCCTGTTGAAGTTGATCAATTAAAATTGGGCGGCTTGCTAAGCCTGTTAGGCTATCGTAATGTGCCATGTTATGAAGTTTTTTTTCTAAGCTTGCGCGTTGAATGGAACTAGATATAGAGTGTATCAACTGATCGCTTTTTAATTGATTTTTAAGTAAATAATCGCTTGCCCCTAGGCGCATAGCTTCTGCTGCTATTTTTTCATCCCCTAAGCCCGTGATCATAATCACAGCACAGTGGTTATTTACAGACTTTCTAATATTATCCAGCAGAGTAAGCCCCGATCCGATACCTAATCGGTAATCAACTATGACGCAATCAAATTCCCTATGCTCAAGGTAAGACATAGAGCTTTCAATAGAAGATGCTTCTGAAATTTTAGCCTGTATATTAGAGCGAGATATCATGCGGCGTATTTGTTCTCTATCAACCGCATCGTCATCAACAATGAGTAGTTTAATACTGTCGCAGGTGTCAAAATTATCTATTGAAGTTATCATATCCATATCTCTTGCAAAATGGCTTATTCAAGCTCAACAGCATGTATATAAGCATCCATAAGTGTCGCTAATTTGGCAAACTGCGGGCCAATTGCATGCTTAACCATGTAACCTGCTACGTTATTATGGTACGCGCGAGTACGATCGTTATCCTCATTGGAGGTCGTGAGTATAAATACAACGGTATCGTTTAATTTTTCATCTTTACGAATATGCTCTAAAAATTCAAAGCCATTCATCACTGGCATATTCAGGTCTAGCAATACTAAGTAGGGCTCTGATATTTCTTTTTGTTGCGCTTTTTCTCGTAACGCATCTAGTGCCAGCTTTCCGTTTTGTTTCCAAATTATTTTAATTTTAGGATCCACTTTTTTTAGGCTTCTTGTAACGGCTTCCGCGGCAACATCGTCGTCCTCAACAAGCAGTATAGATAGATTTTTGATCATAAATTTTCTTTCCTTGCAAAGCGAGGCCACCACACATGAAATGTAGACCCTTTTTGCGGTTCATTTGAGCTTACTGAAATGCGCCCACCATGAGCTTGTGCCAAACGCCGACTAATAGACAGCCCAATACCTGAGCCCGACTTATCATCAGAGGTTGTTTGAAACAAACTAAAAATACGCTCGTAAGCCTCTGTTGGGATACCGGGGCCATCATCAGTCACAGTGATATGGCAAAGCGTATTTTCTGCTACACAACGAATCTCTATAGTTCCCTCTTTACTGTCGTGGTGTTTAATAGCGTTACTTAATAAATTGCGGACCACGGTTTCAAGTGGCGTCCATGCAGTGACGATAGTATCTAATTGAATGTCTTTATGAAGCTTCATTCCAGCCGGTAAATCTAACAGTTCGGTAACGTTAGAAATTAACTTATGCATATCGATTACTTGAGTATCTAGAGTGGCTTTGCCTGCTCTTGCATAGGCCAATAAATTATCTATTAACGTCTCCATTTTATGAATACGATCATCAATACGTGTTAAGTTATATTCTACTTCAGGCGTGGTAGTGCCTAAATCTTCTTTTATCCATTCAATTAAGTTTGAAATCCCCCGCAATGGAGAGCGTAAATCATGAGAAGCTACATAGGTAAACTCCTTCAAACTTGTGTTATTTTCTTTTAACTCGGTTTCCATTCGTTTTCGTTCTGTTATATCTAACAACGACACAAATACCATGTCTTCGTCATTGGCGTTTATAAAAGGACTCAGGCCCACTTCAACTGGGAACTCTTTTCCGTCTTTGTGTAAGGCGGTTAAATCTCTGCCTACTCCCATACTTCTTACACTGGGTTCACGGTGAAATGAATGGCGAAGTGCTGAATGGTGCCCTTGATAGCGATGCGGTAATAGCATTTCCATTTTTTTATCGAGTAATTCTATTTCACTGTAGCCAAAAGATTTACATAACGATTGATTAACCGCTTGAATAATGCCCGCTTGGTCTACTATTAACACACCATGAGGTGCAGCTTGAATAGAGCGTTGAAACATATTGTTAGCGCGCAGCCTTTGCGATATATCAACCAGTGTGGCTAAAACTAACTCTTGTTGTCCTTGTATCGGGTTTAAACCTATTTCGATTGGGATTTGCTTACCATTTTTTTGACTCGCAAATAACTCACGGCCTTCACCCATTAATCGTTTTCGAGGGTTAGCAAAAAACTGACTCATCAAGTGGGTATGGTTCGCTTTAAATTGCGCTGGAAGTAAACTATCTATATTCTTCCCTATTAGTTCTGAGTCCTCATAGCCCAGTATTTCAGATAGTTGACTATTGGCAAAAAGGATCTGAGCATTGGTATTGACTACCATTGCCCCCATGGGTAAACAACTAACTAGTTGAGTTAAAAAGGCTTCGTCCATATTTACATTTGAACTAGGTGAATTAGATTTTTTATTTACTTTTTTAAGGTCCATCAAGCATCCCGCAAGTAAATGTAGTTCCTATAATATAGTAATAGTCGAACAAGTATTGAACAGCAAATTTAGAGGAAGATCATGTTATTTAAATGCTCATTTTAATAGTTTCTTCTTATATTTTAGCGAGTCATTATGGTTGAAAAAGGTGCATTGATTTATTTAGTTTTGGGTGGGGAGTGTTAACTTTAGTGCTTACTAAATATAGTTAGTGTTTAAATAATCTTACTCTCTATTGCAAAGACTTCAAAAATGCTGATTTCGTACTGTGTCTACGCTAGTGTGTTACTTGTTTCCAGGCGCTATGGTAGCGCTTGAAGAAAAGTTAAAACAAAACGTGCTTAAAAACATCACCATTGTGAGTAACACTTTAGCTTTGCTTTTATATAAACCAACTAAAGTGATCAAGCTTAAAGGGTTCTACCAAACACCTATTTATGTGTACCACTGGCAACCAAAATAAACTTTGCTTTAAGTCTTAATACAAACAGCAGCAGCTTTGTCGCGATTTTTAATTGCGATACTTATTGGCGCAATAAGCTAATGTAGTGGTTTTTAAAAATGCTAATTTTATATAAGTTTCGAAGATAGTTAAGAGTGATAACAGTGCTATGAATTTAAGATTGAATCCCTTTATTTTTCTATTTTGGAGAGTAGGCTATAGTGTGAAATTAAAAGCTAATTAATTCAATGAAATGGAGCATGTTAGTCTATTTAGTTAAATGTAGGGTTAAAAAGTTAGTGAGTTAAAAATGAGTGTTTGTACCCTTTTTGTTGATTTTTATTTCAAATTTGTTTATCTTCAATTTTTAAAGTATTACAGATTAAGGACAATAAATGAAAAAGGTAATTTTTGCATCTCTTCTATCTATTTTTTCTACCTCAACGATAGCTAATGAACAAACTTTAACAACAGAGTGTTCAACTTGTTTTTCTTATGATCAGTTTAAAACTTCAGCGAAGTCAAATGCTAAGCTTGATAAAACCCGTGATGTTTATGTAATGAATCTAGAAACATTAACCATCAAAAAGTTCGAAGTTTCGAAAAGCTTTAGCGGTTACAGAACCATTCCTGGAACTGGTGGTGAACCCGATGGGCGTGGAGGGAAGATGAAAGATATAAAAGTACCTACATATTCAGTCACTGTTAAAGACCATAATGTAGAACAAAGTGTTTTAAATAATTTCTACAATTTATCCGATGCTAAGAAGCAAGTAATGATGTCTGCACAATCACTTAAGGCTGATGAAGTGCCGTCTGAAATCGCAGGAAGCGTATGGGATTTAGTTGGTTCAAGCTCTACTCAAAATAAAGTTGCAAGACATTATAATGGAAATACTAATCTCAGGAATGATCTTACTAATTTTGCAAACGCAGCAGGCAAAGTCTCAGGATTATTAGATGTAGACAAGATAATGGTGCAAGTTAGTTTTAATGATGGAAGTACCGCAATTTTTTCTCTATATGCAGTGATTAATGGGGATTTAATTTGGGATTTTGAACGTGGTACCGACGTCGATTTAAATAAAGTAAAGCCTAATTTCGATACTAAAAACGCTGAGTCTTATGATTTTAACAAGGGTGGAGCTGATGTATTTGTAGATTTCTATAATGCGGCAAAACGAGCAGGAGTGTCTTTTACTTCAACTTCTAGTGGAGGTGCTCAGACTGGAGGGAGAGTCACTTGTGTAACCAAAAATCTTGGTAAATATATATGTACATACACTAGATAAAATTTACTATACAAATTACAGAACGATCTAGCCCTTAGGTCGTTTTTTTTTATAGAATTGTTCTTTAACTTAATAGAGTAATAGAGTAAAAGAGTTAAGCCTAAACTTCAGACATTACGGCTACTTAGCATCTACTCATAACAGCATATCAACGAACTCAAGCCAATACATCAAAAATTAAAAGTAGGTATGTGCTTCTTTATTATTTGAAAAGTATTTAACTGTGGCGTCACATAATCTAAATACATCTGAAATCAAAAAGCAGGAATACTTTTAATAGATTAGTTGGTGCGATAAATGTGCGATATTTTTTTGTATTAAATTAGGTAGTACGAAAGGAAAGCAGTTTTTATTGAATAAATAGAATTATGAAAGGATTTAAATGGTCGGTATGGAGAGATTCGAACTCTCGACCCCTGCCACCCCATGACAGTGCGCTACCAAGCTGCGCCACATACCGACTTCGATAGCAATAGTACGTGTATTTATAAAAAAATCAATAAGCTTTTGTTTGTTTGGATGTTTATTGCGCAAGCGCTTAGTTTTAAGCGCTTGCGCAGGGGACTCTTTGCGGCCCTAGTCTTTATTTAACCACTGGTTGATCGTGTTATACATTTCATCTCGTAGTATTGGTTGGGCAGTTTTGTTAGGGTGTAAGTTATCGTTTTGCATTAGCTCGTTTTTTCCTGCTACTTTAAGCACAAAAAACGGCATTAAATGCGAGTTAGTGGCTTCACTAACACTGGTAAAGCTATCGGTGAACATTTTACTGTATCGTGGGCCATAGTTAGGTGGAATATATATTTCCATAAGTGCGGTTTGTGCATCTGCAGCTTGGCTTTTTTCAATTAAAGCGGTTAAGTTAGTTTGCATTTTAGTGATTGGAAAACCGCGCAGGCCGTCATTAGCACCGAGCTCAATAAGAACGTGAGTGGGTTGATATTGCTCAAGTAGCGCGTCTAATCGGCGCAATGCACCGCCGGTGGTTTCGCCGCTAATACTTGCATTAACTAAGTTGATATTGCGTTGCTCGTCATCGTATTTATCTTGTAACAATTGCACCCAGCCTTGTTCTTGTTTTAAGCCATAGGCTGCGCTTAAACTGTCACCAAGTATTAAAATCGTGTTGTTAGCTGCCGCGTGTAGTGGGTTAATAACTAAAAATAAAATGAATACACAACGTAGGATTGAATGAGTCATATGTCAGCGCTTTCTCAATTAAATATAATTCAAGTAAATGGTTTGTCTAAAGTGGTTTCCACCTTTGAAGGTGAGTTGTCCATCCTCAGCGACATCAGCTTTAATGTCAAGCATGGCGAGTCTGTTGCCGTAGTGGGCACGTCGGGCTCTGGTAAATCTACATTATTGAGCTTGCTAGCAGGGCTTGATACCGCCAGCAGTGGCGAGGTAATGTTAGATGGTGAGCCTTTGCACAAGTTAGATGAAGAAGCGCGTGCAGCACTGAGAGCCGCTAAAGTCGGTTTTGTATTTCAGTCTTTTATGTTGGTGCAAAGTTTAACCGCACTTGAGAATGTGATGCTGCCTGCTGAGCTTGCTGGCGAACACGACGCTAAAGAGCAGGCGCTCGCGTTACTTGAAAAAGTTGGCTTGAGCCATCGCATTGATCATTACCCGTCGCAGTTATCTGGTGGTGAGCAACAACGAGTTGCGATTGCTCGTGCATTTGTGGGTTCGCCTAAAATACTGTTTGCCGACGAGCCATCAGCTAACCTAGATAGCAAAAATGGCCATATGATTGAGTCGTTATTATTTGATTTAAATAAGCAAAATGGCACAACGCTTATTTTAGTTACCCATGATGAAGCACTGGCGCAAAAGTGTGAACGTATTATTCAGATTGAAGCCGGTGAGCTGGTTCACAATTCAACTGAGGAAATGGCAAATGTGGGCTAAATTAGCACTTAAACTATTTTCTCGAGAGTTTCGCCGTGGTGAACTAACCGTGATAAGTGCTGCCATCGCTTTAGCGGTGCTAACGGTGCTTACTTTATCTATGGTGACTGAGCGAATCGCACAAAGTATTGCACAAAAAAGCAGTGCCTTTATTGCCGCTGATAGGGTATTGGCCAGCAACCATGCCATAGATACCGCTTATATTACTCAAGCTAAACAGCAAAACCTTGAAACAGCGCAAATGGTATATTTTGACACTATGCTGTTTGCAAACGATGAAATGCAATTTAGCTCAGTAAAAGCTGCGTCAAACAGTTACCCGCTTAAAGGCCAGTTAAAGGTTAAGTCGGGCTTAAACGCCGAAACAGAAGTTGCCCCGGGTGCACCAATCCCCGGTAACGTGTGGTTAAGTGAATCGGTTTTTTATAGTTTAAATATAAACGTAGGCGACCAAGTTGAGCTAGGTGCCGCGTTATTCAATGTGGAAAAGGTGATTGTTGAAGAACCCGATGCGCCGTTTAATGTGTTCTCTAGCAGCCGCAGGGTACTTATTAATATTGACGACGTACCAAAAACTGAAGTAATACAGCCCGGTAGCCGTGTATTTTACCGCCAGTTGTATGCAGGTGATGAAAGCGACATAAATAGTTTTTACGATTGGCTAAAACCGCAACTTAAAGAAAACCAAAATTGGTATGGTGTTAAAGACCGTCAATCGCCTATTTCAAATAGCTTAAATAGAGCTGAAAGCTTTTTGTTATTAGCCGGTTTGCTAGGGATTATTTTAGCCGCGGTTGCTATTGCAGTTTCGGCTAAGCGCTATTGTGAGCGTCAATACGACCCAGTCGCAATGATGAAAACCTTAGGCGGCAGCCGCGATATGATCCGTAAAATTTACCTTATGCACTTATTAATGGTATGTACCATGGCGGTGGTTGTTGGCCTAGCTATTGGCTATGGTTTGCAAGAGATGGCTACCGGTTATTTAGCTAAAAGTATGGGTACCGAACTGCCCATGGCTGGTTTTAAACCTTGGCTGGTGGCGATTAGTACAGGGGTTATTTGTGCGGTTATGTTCTCTATTAAGCCACTTTTAGATTTATTTGATATACCACCGCTCAGAGTACTTCGCCGTAACTTAGGTGATCGCCTTGCGGTAAGTAAAATTCATTTAGGGCTAAGTGCACTCACCGTGTTTTTATTAATGTGGTTATTTAGTAATAACATAAAAATTACGCTTATTTTGTTTGTCTCAACGCTTGCGCTTATTTTGGTGTTATTTTTAATCTCTAAGTTAATATTTGGCGGTGGCCGCAAGCTTGGCTTAAAGCCGGGTAACAGCTGGTCTTTGGCTATTGCGTCTATTCAAAAGCGCGCCAATGTTAATGCAGTACAGTTAATTAGTTTTTCGTTAGCGATTAAATTACTATTATTTTTAATTGTGCTTAAAAACGATATTATTTCTGATTGGCAGTCACAATTACCAAGTGATGCACCTAATGCTTTTTTAGTGAATATTACGCAAAATGAACTGGACCCAGTTAATGAATATTTAGCACAAAAAGGCATTCAGGTGTCGGAGTTTTACCCGACTATTCGTGGTCGCGTAAATGCCGTCAACGGTGAAGCGGTTGCGCGTGAAGTGTCACTGCAAGATAACGAGAAAAAAGACGAAGAAGCCCGCTCAGGCATTGGCCGCGAGCTCAATTTAACCTGGCTTGAAGAAGTCCCTTCGCAAAATGACATTATCGATGGCCAGTGGTTTGGCGATGACGCCGTTGCCGAGGCCTCACTGGAAGAGTCAATGATGCAGCGCCTCGATGTTAAACTAGGCGATACTCTTACATTTTTAATTGGTGCGCAGTCGTTCGATGCTAAAATAACCAGTGTGCGAAAGGTAAATTGGGCCACCCTCAAGCCTAACTTTTTTATTATTTTAAGCCCAGATGTACTTAGCGACTTTCCGGCAACCTATATTTCATCGGTACGCATTGAACCTGAGCAAAAGCGCGACTTTAGCCAGTTATTACGTACATACCCCACTATTACAGCAATTGATGTAGATAATTTTGTTAAGCAAATACAGTCGACTATTGAGCAAGTGTCGTTAGCCATTGGTTTTGTATTGGCTATTGTGGTGTTATGTGGTGCGTTGGTACTAATATCGCAGGTGCAAGCAAGCTTAGGTGAGCGCATGCAGGAAATCGTAATATTGCGTACATTAGGCGCTAAAAGTCGATTAATAAAAAATGCTACTTTATATGAGTTTTTATTGCTTGGCGGTTTAGCCGGACTGGTCGCTGCATTTTTCAGTGATATTGCACTGTTAATAGTGCAGCAGCAAATGTTTGATTTGGCGGGTAAGCTGCATCCAAATATTTGGATTATTGGCCCCGTTGCTGGTGGCGTGTTTGTAGCAGGTTTAGGTTATTTTATGATTGCCCGTACGCTCAAACAAAACACCCAAGGCTTAGTGCGCGCATTGGCGTAAACTTTTTGGCCAAATAGAGTTTAAATGCCTACTTTTTAAGTAGGCATTTTTGTTTTGGCTTGGTACTGGTAATTTATACAGTGCTCTGGCATTATTAGCATTATTAATAAATAACAATAATGAGAGTGCTGTTTGGCCATTATTTTAGGGATCGATCCGGGCTCGCGTTTAACGGGTTACGGTGTGGTTGCGCACCAAGGTGCTAAGTTTACATACTTAGGCAGTGGCTGTATTAAATTAGCCGATCATGACTTTCCCACCCGACTTAAAATGATATATCAAGGTATTACGCAGCTTATAGAGCAGTTTTCGCCTGAAACCTTTGCCATAGAAAAAGTATTTATGGCACACAACCCCGATTCTGCTTTAAAGCTTGGGCAAGCCCGTGGTGCTGCCATTGTGGGGGCCTCTATGGCCGACTTACCGGTGTTTGAATACTCTGCACGGCAAATAAAGCAAGCCGTGGTGGGTAACGGTGGAGCAGATAAATCGCAAGTACAACATATGGTTAAAAATATACTTAAACTGCCAGGTACGCCGCAAGCCGATGCAGCAGATGCACTCGCGATTGCAATTTGCCATGCTCACTCTGAACAAAATTTAATAAAACTAGCGGGTAGCGCAAGCAAAACCGTTAGAGGACGTCTAAGGAAATAACAATGATAGGTCGCTTAAACGGCGTGTTAGTTGAAAAACAGCCCCCAGAAATATTATTAGAAGTGAGTGGCGTTGGCTACGAAGTACAAATGCCAATGACCTGTTTTTATGATTTACCCAAAATGGGCGACAACGCCATTGTGTACACTCACTTTGTAGTACGCGAAGACGCACAGTTATTGTTTGGCTTTAATAATAAAACCGAACGAGCCTTATTTCGAGAGCTGTTAAAAGCCAATGGCGTAGGACCTAAATTGGGTTTAGCTATTTTGTCGGGTATGTCGGCGCAGCAGTTTGTAAGTTGCGTAAATAATGAAGACGCTACGGCCTTGGTTAAACTGCCAGGGGTAGGTAAAAAAACCGCCGAGCGATTAGTGCTCGAAATGAAAGACCGATTAAAAAATTGGGGCAACGACTTATTTACCCCATTTAGCGACAGCGCCGTAATAGAGCCTGCGAGCGATGCAACTATAGCTAATAATGCGGCCGATGATGCGGTTTCGGCGTTAGTGGCGCTCGGTTATAAATTGCCACAAGCGCAAAAAGCAGTAAAATCAGTAAGCAAACCCGATATGTCGACTGAGGTTCTAATTAAAGAATCTTTGAAATCAATGCTGTGAGTAAATTATGATCGAAGCTGATCGCTTAATAGATGCTGCTGAAAAAACCAATGAAGACACCATAGATCGTGCTATTAGGCCTAAGTTACTGGCCGATTATCGTGGTCAGCCGCATGTTAAGCAACAAATGGAAATATTTATTGAAGCTGCGCGTAGCCGCAGTGAAGCGTTGGATCATTTATTAATATTTGGCCCGCCAGGCTTAGGTAAAACCACGCTTGCTAATATTGTAGCCAACGAATTAAATGTAAACATTAAAACCACCTCTGGCCCTGTGCTTGAAAAAGCTGGCGATTTAGCTGCATTGCTTACTAATCTTGAAGAAGGTGATGTACTGTTTATTGATGAAATTCACCGCTTAAGCCCACAAGTAGAAGAAATACTTTACCCTGCAATGGAAGATTACCAGCTCGATATAATGATAGGTGAGGGGCCTGCAGCACGCTCTATTAAGCTTGATTTACCTGCATTTACTTTAATTGGCGCAACCACGCGTGCGGGCTCATTAACCTCACCACTGCGTGACCGCTTTGGTATTGTACAGCGTTTAGAGTTTTATTCTGTTGAGGATTTGTCGCATATAGTGGGGCGCTCAGCGCATTACCTTGATTTAGAAATGTGTGACGATGGCGCAGCTGAAATTGCCAAGCGCTCTCGTGGCACACCACGTATTGCAAACCGTTTATTGCGCCGTGTGCGCGATTACACCCAAGTTAAATCAGATGGTACAGTTAATGCCGAGGTAGCTCAGCAAGCCCTTGATATGATTGATGTTGATAAAAGCGGCTTTGATTACATGGACCGCAAATATTTACTCGCCATTATTGAAAAATTTATGGGTGGCCCGGTTGGCCTTGACAACCTAGCGGCTGCCATAGGCGAAGAAAAAGAAACCATAGAAGATGTGATTGAACCGTTTTTAATTCAACAAGGTTTTATTCAGCGCACGCCTCGCGGACGAATAGTGTCGGATAATGCGTATCATCATTTTGGTTTACTTCCCAAGCAAGACTAATTAGCAGCTTGAGATAGATTTATTATCCAGAGTTTAGGTTAAATACTAAAGCCATTGCCTTTTTAACGACAGTGGCTTTTTTTATGCGCAAACATTACGTATTTTACTTTGCCAATAATTCACTGAGCGTTAAGACATATCAGGCTATTGTTCGACTGCTTATTTAGCCCGAGTTGAGATGGTTTGATAAATTGTAGGCAAAAAAAAGCCCGCAAAAAATGCGGGCAAACAACAAGTTTAAGGAAGTAATCTAGGGAACTACGTTTTACTTATTGAGGTCATACCCTAAGAAGTAAAAAAGTAATACGAAATAAATCATATTACGAGGAACTGGATTCAATGAAATAGCTTTCATTTAATGCGCTAGCTCGGTATGGGAGAATAATACCGAAGCGACACAATTAGTTCAAACTAGAAAATTTATATTTTCAGATTAAAAAAACTAATAGCAGCGGTTTTTTGTTTTTGCTTATTGTTGCATGTTAATTAATCATTAATTCTATAAGTTAATGAAATGCTTTGTTTATGTATATTAACATATTAACGTTCGGTATTAGTTTTACTATTACGTTAAGGTAAGCATGTGCTGGTTATGAGTGCTTATGCATTAATTTTGAATAAACAGCGCATTTCTGTCACTCTTTAGTGAAACTAAGCGTGCTTCCATAAAGCTTTGTTGTTATTTATTTATACAGTAGAACAAGAGTTAAGTAGTAAATATTGAGTAAAGCTGTTTTTTTAACGTTTTTTGTTGTCTATTCACAGCAATATCGTTGTCAGCAGTAAATACACTAGATACACTAGCAAAACTTTAATGGTGGCTAATGTATTGCTAAGTTACCTTACTCAAATAAATCAATTTGATGTTTTTAATTATTTAGGAGTTTAACGTGGGATCAGGGCTTAATTTTTTAGATCTAATTCTAGAAGCCAGTTTGCTTGTGCAATTAGTAATGCTAGCGTTGGTTGCTATGTCGGTTATGTCATGGGCTATTATTTTTCAACGTAAAAAAGCCATCTCTGACGCCTTAGCAAATGCCAAAAAATTTGAGCAACGTTTTTGGTCTGGTGTTGACCTAAGTAAACTATATAACGAAATTTCTTCTCGCGGTGGCCAGTCTGCTGGTATTGAGGCGTTATTTACCTCAGGCTTTAAAGAGTTTGCACGTCATAAAAAAAATACCTTTCAAAGTGCGGGCATTGTAATGGAAGGCACACACCGTTCAATGCGGGTTGCGCTTTCTCGCGAAATTGAAAAACTAGAATCAAGCTTATCGTTTTTAGCAACCGTTGGTTCAATTAGCCCTTACATCGGCTTATTCGGAACTGTTTGGGGTATTATGAATGCCTTTATTGCTCTAGGTGAAGTAAAACAAGCAACCTTACAAATGGTTGCTCCTGGTATAGCAGAGGCGTTAATTGCTACAGCAATGGGTTTATTTGCTGCAATTCCTGCTGTTATTGCTTATAACCGATTTGCTAATAAAGTTGAAAAGTTAGAATCTCACTACATTAACTTTATGGAAGAATTTGCCAATATCTTACACCGTCAAGCAGCTACCCAAATAGAGGCTCAAGCGAATGTATCATCGTAAAAAGCGTCGCCCAGTCGCAGAAATTAATGTAGTACCATACATTGATGTAATGTTGGTGCTGCTTATTATATTTATGGCCACCGCGCCGTTAATTACTCATGGTGTAAAAGTAGACTTACCAAAAATGGAAGAGTCGGACTTAGTTGATACGAAAGACACGCCACCCATTAT
Organism: Pseudoalteromonas sp. S1608; assembly: GCF_005887265.1. GTDB lineage: Bacteria > Pseudomonadota > Gammaproteobacteria > Enterobacterales > Alteromonadaceae > Pseudoalteromonas > Pseudoalteromonas undina. Next base: position 4,107 of record NZ_PNDK01000028.1, on the reverse strand, counting down.
TGCTTCTATTGATGCCGATGGTAAGTATTATGTGAGTGTAGGTACCGATCCTGAGGAACCAATGGAAGCATTAGATGTAGCCGCAGTAATTAAGCTGCAACTAATGAAAAACCCAGATGTGCCTGTAATGATCAAAGGCTCGGGTAAAGTGTCGTATCAGGAAGTGTTACTGTTAATGGACTTTTTAAAAAATGCAGGTGTACCGTCGGTAGGGTTAATGACCGAATCCTTTGAGGGGACCAAGTAGCTGTATGAGTAGTTCACTAATTAAATCAGTATTACTGCATTTAGCGTTAGGTGGGTTTTTGTATGCGTCAGCAAACATTCACCCTCCTAAACCTAAAGTAATGGAAGTAACGCTTAATGCGGCTATTCCTGAGCCAGAGAAAGCGGTTTCGGCGGTTACGGTTGATCAAAAGCAAGTTGAGCAAAAAATAGCTGAGCTTAAAAAGAAAGAAGATGATAAAAAGCGTGCTGAAGATAAACGTATTCGCGATTTAGAACGCAGAGCAACCGATGCACGCAAACAGCGTGAAGCTGAAGCAAGACGCATTAAAAAGCTTGAACAGCAACGCAGAGCAAAAGAGAAAGAAACCGCACAAGCGCAAGCACAAGCTAAAAGAGCCCGTGAAATAGAACAGCGCGAGCGAGCAAAAGCGAAGCAAGCCGAAAAGCAAAAGCAAGAGGCTGAAAACGCAGCAAAAGCGGCTGCAGACAAACGCAAAGCGGAAGAAGCGGCACTTAAAAAAGCCGAACAAGAGCGTAAAAAGCGCGCTGAAGAAGCTGAGCGTAAACGCCAACAAGCACTTCAAGAGCAAATGCTGCAAGAGCAGCTTGCCAAAGAGCAGGCGGCACGTAATAAAATACGTCAACAGCAAGTAGTGAGTGAAGTTGATAAATTCCGCGCATTAATTATGGCGCGTATTCAACAAAACTTATTAATTGATGAAAAAATGAAAAACCAGCAATGCCGCATTAATATCCGTCTTGGGTTTAATGGGCTGGTAACACAAGTTAAATCGTTAGGCGGTGATAAGTTAGTGTGTGAGGCTGCATTAAGAGCTGTTCGCATGGCCGACACATTACCGGTATCTAAAGATAAAGACGTATTCGAGCAACTAAAGAATATTAATATAACCATCGCGCCAGAGTTTTAAGGGATGACATGTTTAACAAAATTAAAATAGCCTGTTTAGTTTTAATATTAGGGTTTCAGGGTGTTGCACATGCGGCACTTGAAATTGTTATTACTGAAGGTATTGACGGCGCAAGACCGATTGCGATTGTGCCATTTAAATACCAAGGTATTGGTCCTATTCCACAGCAGCTAAGTGATGTAATTGCTGCCGATTTAATGCGCAGCGGTAAGTTTAAACCTGTGAGTGTGTCTCAAATGCCACAACAACCTCACAAAGATGCTGATATTGATTACGGTGCTTGGGTAAATCAAGGTGTAGAAGCTGTATTGGTTGGTGAAGTAGAGCAGCAAACCAATGGACGCTATTTAGTGCGTTATGAGTTGGTTGATGTTATTCGCGGCCAAATCACTGGCGGTGAAACACAAATGATGAGCAACGGTAAGCTGGTTCAAAGCCAAGACCATATTTTAGAAGCGCGTCAAAGCGTGATTGGTGAAACCGGTTTTCGTCGCTACTCGCATCGTATTAGTGATGTGATTTATGAAAAACTAACTGGTGAAAAAGGCGCGTTTTTAACAAAAATAGCCTATGTTATTGTACGTGATACTGATGAAAAGCCGTATCAGTTAGTGGTTGCCGACTACGATGGCTTCAATGAACAAGTACTATTACGCTCAAAAGAGCCGTTAATGTCGCCAGTATGGTCGCCCGATGGGACTAAATTAGCGTATGTAACGTTCGAAAATCGCCAGAGCCAAATTTTTATTCAAGACATTTATACCGGTAAACGTGAATTGATCACCAGCTATAAAGGAATTAACGGTGCGCCGCAGTTCTCGCCAGACGGTAAAAAGCTACTGTTAGTGCTGTCAAAAGATAAAACTGGTGCAACTGAGGTTTACTTATTAGACTTACTAACACGTAAAGAGACACGATTAACACGCCATCGTAGTATAGATACCGAACCTTCGTGGTACCCAAATGGTCAAGATATAGTATTTACGTCGGAAAGGGGTGGTAATGCTCAGATTTATAAGTTAAATTTAAAAACTGGCAGATCTCAAAGATTAACCTTTGATGGTGACATGAACCTAGCGGGTTCTATTTCGCCAGACGGAAAAGAATTAGTGATGGTAAACCGTACTAACGGACAGTATCATCTTGCTAAGAAAGAGTTGGCTACAGGTGCGTTCCAAGTTTTAACTCGAACTCGCCTTGATGAATCGCCGAGCATAGCGCCAAATGGCTCGATGATTATATACAGCACGCTCCATAATAATAAACAGGTACTTGCGCTAGTATCGATGGACGGCCGTTTTAAAGCACGCTTACCTGTGCTTGATGGACAAGTGAAGGCACCGGCTTGGTCGCCATATTTACAGTAATAATTGCTGGTTTACTCAAAATAGGAATCTACTCAATGCAACTTAACAAAATACTTAAAGGCCTGCTAATTGCTGTGCCAGTAATGACGCTAGCAGCTTGTAGCTCATCTTCAGATATCGATGAAAATGCAGCTAACCAGTCTAACCAAGCAACTGTTGAGCAAACAACAACTGATACAGTTGAAGTAGCAACAATGACGCCAGAGCAAAAAGCAGAAGAGCAACTTCGTCAAAAGTACGAAGCGCTTCGTCAAGAGCAAATCATTTACTTTGGTTTTGACACTGCAACGATTCAAGGTCAATACGGCGAGCTACTTCGTGCACACGCTGAGTTTTTAGTTAAAAACCCTTCTGTTAAAGTATTAATCGAAGGCCACGCAGATGAGCGCGGTACACCAGAGTACAACATTGCACTTGGTGAGCACCGTGGACAAGCAGTTGAAAAATACCTACAAAGCTTAGGTGTTTCTGCAAGCCAAATGTCAGTAGTTAGCTACGGTGAAGAGAAACCAATGGTTAAATCTCGCACTGAAGAAGCTTTCGCTAAAAACCGCCGTGCGGTACTAGTTTACTAAGATAAGAGATATTATGAAGCCGAAAATTATTTTGGCAGCCATGATATTGAGCGGGAGCACCCAGTTAATGGCTGCTCCCGCTCCTGTTTCAGAAGCTGCAAGTTCACAGTCGAGCATTGAAAAGCGTTTAGCAACCCTTGAAAGCATGATGCAACAACGTAATTTCTTACAAGTAGAGTTACAGCAACAGCTTAACTTACTGCAAGATGAAGTGAGTCAAATTCGCGGTGTTACCGAAGAGCAAAGCTATAAACTTGAAAAGGTATTGCAGCGCCAGCGCGAGCTTTATCAAGAAATAGAAAACCGTGTTAGCCAAGCATATGCTAAACCGGCTACTCCAGCGCCTACAACAGACTACACGCAACCAGGTAGCGATCAGAGCTACAGCAGTGATTTATCTGAAAACGAAGCGTACGAGCGTGCTGTTGCGCTTATAATGAAAGATAAGCGCTATGATCAAGCCATTCCAGAGTTTCAAGCGTTCTTAACAACGTATCCAAATTCAGTGTACACCTCAAACGCACATTATTGGCTTGGGCAATTATTAACGATTAAAAATGACGGTGTAAAAGCAGCCGAGCATTTCAAAGTAGTTGTTAACGAATTTCCAAACTCAAATAAGCGCCCAGATGCAATGTTAAAGCTTGGTACACTTTTACAAGAGCAAGGATTAAAGGCTGAAGCGCAAAAAATACTGAATGAGCTAATCAATCAGTACCCAAGTACAACTGCTGCTAAACTAGCCACAGATCGCTTATCAAAATAAATGTTGATGCTTGATTAGACTGCTTTTTGTCATAAGCGGTCTAAATTTGCTCAACTAGACATAAAAACTTAAAAAAAGAGACAATTTCGGTTGCACTCATTTTATAAATAAGTATTATAAGCGCCCGCAGCAAACGAATGGTAACCCCACTCGAAATGCGACAAAAAGAGCGGGTCATTAGCTCAGTTGGTAGAGCAGTGGACGGTGCATCGGGGGGGGGGGGGGTGGGGTGGGTGGGGGGG
>NZ_PNDK01000027.1:0-76715 GCF_005887265.1 Pseudoalteromonas sp. S1608 | reverse complement strand
CAATCTTGTTATAAACCACAACGCCCCTTGCTGTTTATGACCTGTTTCCGCCCTACTCATTTACTTGCTACATTGCTCATATCGGTGACGGTAGATATGAAACTAAAAAAGCCCTTACGGGCTTTTTTTATGTCTGTAATTTAATGCGTAAGGCTTTAACCTACGCTTTAAAAATTAACGGCGGTTTTTTCGTGCACGTGCTCGGCGTTGTTTTTTCTCTTCTTCTTTGGCTTGCTTTTTAGCCTCTGCAGCAGCGCGCAATCCAGCCACCATTATTTCTTCCTCTTCACGCATGGTAGGTGTTTCCATGGTGATGCGGCCAATAATACCATCTCGTAATTCATTAATTAGAATTTCTGACATTTTATACGTATCGATTTGGTTACCACCGCGAATACAGCCACGTTTTTTACCCGCCATTTCAACAAACTCCCAATCACTTTCTGGTAGCTCATCTAACTTATAACGTGCTTTTAAAAGCTCAGGATAAGCATGCAATAAATACTCAGCGGTGTAACTTGCTACTTCTTCGTACTCAATAGCGGTATCACGTATCGCACCGGTTGCGCCTAAACGATAACCTGAGTTTTCGTTTTCTACTTTTGGCCACAGCATCCCTGGCGTATCGTAAAGCATAATGCCATCATCAAGCTTAATACGTTGCTGCGCCTTAGTTACTGCAGGCTCGTTACCTGTTTTAGCCACTATACGCCCAGCAAGCACATTAATAAGCGTAGATTTACCTACGTTTGGAATACCCATGATCATGGCTTTAATTTGCTTATCGGCACCGACTTTATGTGGCACTAACTTTTTACATAGCTCATTAATTCGATGCACTTCAGCCGCTTTATCGTTACCAAATGCAATGGCTTTTACGCCATTTTCTTGCTCAAAATAGTCTTTCCAGGTTTGCGTCATTTTAGGATCAGCTAAATCGGCTTTATTGAGAATTTTGATGACCGGCTTACCTTCACGCAGGGTAGCCACCATCGGGTTTTCGCTACTGTAAGGAATGCGCGCATCTAGCACTTCAATGATCACATCCATTTGTGGCATTATTTCTTTAATTTCATTTCGGGCTTTATTCATGTGCCCAGGGAACCACTGGATAGCCATTTTTAACTCCTAACATATAATTTGTAGCTATTTTAACTGGCAATTCATTTAATTGCGCTATACTGGCGCAAATTTTTTCAGATTAGATATTATGGCTCTTAAATCTACCATTATTAAAGCGCAACTATCGCTTAGCGATATGGACCGTCACGTATACCAAGACTTTAATTTAACCTTGGCACAACACCCTTCAGAAACTGAGCAGCGCTTGATGATCCGCTTACTAGCGTTTGCACTTAATAGCTGTGATGGATTAGAGTTTACTAAAGGTTTATGTGCTGATGATGAGCCGGAGCTTTGGCATGTCAATTACAGCGAAGAAATAGAGCTGTGGATTGAGCTGGGGTTACCAGATGAAAAGCGCCTTAAAAAAGCCTGTAATAAAGCTAAAAAAGTAGTTTTATATACCTATGGCGAGAATAACCAAGCTATTTGGTGGCAAAAGCATCAGCCTAAATTGTACGAGTTTAAAAACTTAAGCATTTTTAGCCTTGATTATGCTGCTACTCAGTTATTAGCTGCGTTGGTTGATCGTAATATTAAATTGGCTATTACCATTCAAGATGGTGAAGTTTGGGTTAATACCGACACCACTAACATTGAGATAAAACCTCAGCAATTAATGTAATTAGAATAGGTTATACCAATTGCATTAAATTAGTTATCCATTATAGCGACAAAGAAATAAGTCGATAACAAGGCGAAAATGATGACATATAGTTGCTCTATATAAATAATTTTTAACGCAGGTAGCGGATTATTTAATACGCTAGAATGATCATGTTTTTAATAAAATTGGTATTTGGAGGCGTATGAAAGTTAAACGCGTTATTGTTTTACATGGCTTGTATATGTCTGGCTTGGTTATGCGCCCGTTATGTTCGCGTCTAGAAGAGTCGGGGGTTAAAGTTTTAAACTTAACCTACAATACTCGAGACCCTAATCGAGATGCTATTTTTACGCAAATAGATGAGTTTATTAGCAATGAGCCTTCTGCTTTAGTCTGCCACTCTATGGGAGGCTTAGTTGCCCGCGCCTACTTAGAAGCAAACTCAGCGCCAAGTCACCATGTTGAAAAGGTGATCACCTTAGGTACGCCACATACTGGCAGTCATATTGCTGAGAAAATGCAACAAAAAGGGTTTGAGCTATTATTAAAAAATAGTGTTGAATTTTTACTCTCAAAAAATGGTGATTGGCCTTTTAAAGCCAAGCTATATAGCATTGCCGGCGACTTACCGATTGGCTTAATGCCACTCATTGTAAAAGGCAGCCGCTCTGATGGCACCGTATTACTAGATGAAACCAAACTCAAAGGTATGGCTGAACACAAGGTGTTTCATTTAAGCCATACCAGTATGATTTACTCTCGCCAAGTCGTTAATTATATTCTTGAGCGCTTGAACGAGGACATTTAGTCCTCAGCTGCAGCGGCCACTTTATAGCTGATCAAAAATATAATACCTAACACCAGCGGCATGGGTGCAGCGATGTAACCAAAGGTATCAGAGTTTGCAAAACTCGCACCCGCTAAGTGCGCAACTAATCCAACAACAAACGCGACCAAAGCAATACCAATAACGATGAGTTCAGCTTTATTCTCTTTACGTGTTTTAGCTTCCATTATTTCTCTCCGCATCTAATCAAGTAGCCCCTTAACTTAATAAAGTACTCTCTATCAGGTTGGGTTATATTGATTATGCGCTTTACTTGTGCGCGTTTTTTGACCTAAATCAATAAATAAAATAAGTCTGTGCTGAGCCTTTCAAAAGCTTGTTTTAGATCATATTTTGTACTCACAAAATAAACAATTTCGCTGCTCAAGGTAGTATTTTTATAAACACAACCCATATCTATTGAACAGCGTTAGTTAATTCATTTATAAAACCACAGATACGCTGATAGCTTTTAGCTATGGCATCAATATGTATAAACGATTTTATTCATAGACGATTATGAGCAATACTTATTTTACTGAGCAATATGTGAAAATTCATAAAAACGGTTATTTAAGGAGCAAGGTATGTCGCAAGTAAATGTAATTGGTTTAAACAGTACAAAAAGTGAAGATATTATTAAGTCACTGAATACGCTTTTAAGCAGCTATCAAATTCAATATATGAATGCGCGCGGTTTTCACTGGAATATTAAAGGCCGAAACTTTTTTGAATTACATTTAAAGTTTGAAGAAATTTATAACTTACTACTATTAAAAGTAGATGAAATCGCTGAACGTATTTTAACGCTTGATGGTGCACCGCTACATGCGTTTTCAGATTACTTAGAAGTAAGTGAAATTAAAGAAGCAAAAGGGATCAGCGATGGCGTAACCGCAGTAGAGAACTTACTTGCCGGATACAGCAGCTTAATTAAAATGCAGCGCGATATTCTTGCACAAGCCGCTGAAGCTGATGATGAAGGTACCGCGTCATTAATGAGTGACTACATTAAAGAGCAAGAAAAACTAGTGTGGATGTTAAAAGCCTACCTAGATTAAGTTATTTTGAAAAATAGAAAGCCTCAGTTATGACTGAGGCTTTTTTGTGATAATCATATACTGGCTATGACAAAGCGATAAAAAAGGCCATTTCTAGCGCTTTTTCTTCTAAGCTCTTAAAGCGACCCGATGCCCCACCATGCCCTGCATCCATGTCGGTTTTAAACACTAAAATATTATCATCGGTTTTATATTCACGCATTTTAGCCACCCATTTCATTGGTTCCCAATACTGTACTTGTGAGTCGTGCAAGCCGGTCGTCACCAATATATTGGGGTAGTGTTGCGCACTAATATTGTCGTACGGTGAATACGCTTCAATAATCTCGTAAAAATGAGGGTCATTTGGATTACCCCATTCATCATACTCATTTGTTGTAAGCGGAATGCTTTCATCTAACATGGTGGTGAGCACATCTAAAAATGGCACATGACAGCCCACTCCACAGTAAAGTTCAGGCGCTTGATTTACCACAGCTCCCATTAATAACCCCCCAGCACTGCCACCAGAGGCAAACACTTTACTTTTTTTGCCGTATCCTTGCTCAGTGAGCGCTTTGGTTACATCTATAAAGTCATTAAAGCTATTTTGTTTATGCTGTTTTTTACCATGTTCGTACCATGAACGCCCTAGCATTTCACTGCCACGCACATGCGCAATCGCATAAACAAAACCACGGTCGAGTAAGCTAAGTGACGTACTCGAAAAACTAGGATCTATGGTGATCCCATATGCGCCATAACCATATTGAAACAACGGATTTGAACCATCTCTTTTAAAGCTATCTTTACGATATACCAACGACACCGGCACTTTTACCCCATCTCGAGCGCTTACCATAAGTCGCTCTGACTGGTAGTCTTCTGCGTTAAAATCACCGAGTACTTTTTGTTGTTTAAGTAAGGTTTTTTCGCCTGTGGTTAAATCAACATTATAAAGCGAGCCAGGAGTCGTTAAGCTCGAATAGTAAATGCGTGCATGGGTTACACTTGGCTCTGGGTTCATCGCAATAGCGGCGTAGTAACAAGGATCATCAAACTCAAGGTTCATTCGCTCGGCGTTTTGATTAACCACAACAAAGCGTGCTTGGCCTTGTTCGCGCTCGCTAAGCACTAAAAAGTCATTAAATAGTTCAACGCCTTCTAATAATACAGTTTCACGATGAGGGGTATGTGTTTGCCACTGGTTTTTATCAGCAATGGTATTGCTTGTCGCGGTCATTAATCTAAAGTTTTTAGCCTGCCAGTTAGTCACTATATAAAAAGTATCACCGAGCTTATCAATATCAAATTCATGGCCCTCTTCACGCGGCATTAAAGCAGTAAATTCGCCATGGGGTTGATTGGCATCAAGTATCCACATGTCGTTAGTTTCTGTGCTTGCTAAATCGATAATAATTAAGCTTTCATCACGACTTTTACCCAACCCCATAAAAAAACTACTGTCTTGCTCTTCATATACCAACACATCTTGGTCTTGCTCGGTCCCTAGCTCATGTCTAAAAACTTGATAACCCAATAAGGTTTTTAAATCCTTTTTTACATAAAATACGGTTTGATTGTCGTTCGCCCAAACAACTTGCCCCTCGGTATTTTCAAGTACATCGTCGAGCATTTTATCGTTGTTTAAATCTTTAAAGCGAACAGTGTAAATACGCCTGCCGTCGGTATCCTCAGAGTATGCCATTAATTGCTCACTGGGGCTCAGCGCCACTTCCCCTAGCTCATAAAACTCATAGCCGTTAGCAAGTTCATTCACATCAAGTAGCAACACTTTATTAGCCATTGCCATACTGCTACTGCGGTAATGGCGTGCATATTCATCATCTCCGCGAACCTCTGAGTGATACCAATACTGGCCGTCTTTTACCGGTACAGTGTTATCATCTTTTACAATACGGCCTTTAAGCTCTTCAAATAATGCACTTTGTAATGGCTTAATAGGGGCTAATTGACCATCACAATAAGCGTTTTCTTGTGCTAAATGCGCGAGTATTTCGGCACTTTTTCGTTCATCATCGCGCATCCAATAATAATCATCACTGCGTGTTTTTGCGTGAGTTGTAAGCGCATAAGGTTGCTTTTTAGCAATAGGAAAATTAGGCAATAAGCTTAAAGAATAATCAGAAGAAGACACAAAAAAACCGCTTAAAAAATAACAATGGCGGCCAGTTTATCATAAAAATAAAAAAGCCCACTCATAGTTGAGTGGGCTAAAGCGGTATAAATTCGATAACTAAAAACTACGTGAATTTTATTGTTGTCGTTATACCTAAGGGAAGTTGATTTACTGTATTTGCTGCCAAGCCATAGTCCAGCTCTCGCCAACGCCAGGCTCAAACATAGTGTTATGCTCATCTACACGGCAAAATTCGCTAAATGGCCATGCCTTACACTGGTATATATGCCCAGTTTTTGGCTGTAATACTTTGGTGCCCGCACTATACATATCGCCATTTTGAGGATAAATTGCGTCGTATCCAAGGCTATTTACAGCAATTAATTTTTTATTTTTTTCAGCGCGATTAATATGGACCACCGCGCTACAAATACCACTGCTTTCAAGTGCAAATATTTTGTTATGTCGATACGCAACAACCAATCCTTGCTCTGTCATTCTGCCAGCGCACACCAGTGGAATATGCATATTAATATGCTCAACTACCAGTAAACTCCAAGCATGGGGTTCTCCCTGTTCAGGGGAAAGTATTTCATAATCAAACGCTAGCTGAGTTAATTCGCCATGCTCATCGTAAAAGCTCACACTAACCGTATCACCAACAAATAGCTGGCTATACTGATCCAGCCCAAGACAACCAATAGTTAACCATTCTCCACACGTTAATGATGAATGTATAAACACTGCAACACCTTAAAGAGTCAAACGTCTCGCCCATATCATATGGCTTACAACAGGCAAACTAGCTCGTAGGCTAATATGCGTTAACCAACATCAACCATTGTAATCAGCAACGTCACAACAATCAAACAAAAGAATGTAACTGAAGTTTAAAAACAATACTTAAGTATAAAATCATAAAAATAAAAAAGCCAACCGCTTTAACGGTTGGCTTTTTTATTTAGCTGCATGACATGTGTGATGTTAACTTACACTCACCTTTTTACTTGCGAACGGGCGTTTAATTAGAGCGCCTATATCGGTTAAAATAATATACAAACACGGTACCAAAATAAGGGTGATCAGTGTTGCAAACATAACCGCAAAACCAAGTGCTACCGCCATAGGTATTACAAATTTAGCTTGTAGACTGGTTTCAAACATAATCGGTAATACGCCGGCAAAGGTAGTAATTGAAGTAAGTAGTATCGGCCTAAAGCGTGCACAGCCTGCCTCAATAACCGCATCTTTTATACTAATACCAGCACGACGCGCCTGATTAATAAAATCAGTCATAACTAATGAGTCATTAATAACAACCCCTGCCGCGGCAATTAAACCAAAGCCCGACATTAAGCTAATATCTAAGCCAAACCAAAAATGCCCCCATATTGCCCCCGTTAGACTAAATGGAATAACCGACATTACAATTAATGGTTGTGAGTAACTTTTTAGCGGCACGGCCAGTAATATATAAACCAAAATCATACCACCAGCAAAAAACAGTAACTGCTCATCTGCTTGTGCCTGCTGCTCTTCAATTGCGCCACCTAGTTCTGACTTAACGCTCGGATATTCGTCCAACAATTGTGGTAGTAGATTTTCTTTTACTTGCTTAACCACTTCGCCAGGCTCAATTACTTCTTCGTCTATGTTGCCATACACATAAACAGTACGATAACCGCCTTCACGACGAATATAACTAATACCAGGGGTTTCAGTTAGCTCAACCACATCTCCCAGCAGCACTTCCCTACCTTGTGGCGTGGTGATAACCGCGTGTTTAAGCGATGAAAACGCTTCACGGGTAAGTTTAGGGTAACGTACCATCACCCGCACTTCTTCACCGCGGCGAATAACACGTTGCGCCTCGCCACCATAAAAACTCGCACCGACTTGATTTGCAATTGAGGCCAAATCTAACCCTAAGTCAAAAGCGACTGGTTTTAAGCTCATTTGTACTTCTTTGCTAGCAGGGTCAATGGTAGAGCTTATGTCGAATAAGCCTTCTTGTTGCTGCAATAATCCAATAAAGCGACGACCGGCTTCATTCAATGTATCAATGTCCGAGCCATACAGTAAATAGCCGAACTCACCGCCACTACCGCCGCCTCCACCGCCAACATCATCCTGAATAGTTAGCGATTTAACACCTGCAATATTTGGCATAGCTTCACGCCAGCGGCGCGAAAGCTCAAAGGCATTATAAGGGCGTAAATCTTCATCAACCAATGGCGCCAGTAGTTGCGCTTCTGTACGACCCTGATTAAATACCAATACATCGCGAATTATTTTTTGCCCTTCTTCGCGCGCTGTTTGCTTATCTATTTCAAGCACCATGGCTTCGATTTGGCGAATAGCATTAATCGTTTGGATGTCTGATACGTTATCGTTCATCTCAAGATTAATTTGCGGGAAGTCATGGGGCACTTTAGGTGATGGAATCATTCTCACCTGATTAGACGATATTAACGCAAAGGTGAAAATTAATAGCGCAACAAAACTAAATAGCACCGTCCAACGCCACTTTATACAAGTAACAATAAACTGCCTATACGGCCCATTTACAAAACCAAAAAAGCGCTTATTAAAGCGCGCTCGCCAACCGTCAGGGTTAATAGGAGAAAAGTGAGTATGCGCAATGTGTGCCGGTAATATCAGCTTAGATTCAATCAAGCTAAATATTAGGCATAAAATTACCACCACTGAAATACCTATAAAAAAGGAACTTTCAGGGCCGCTTGAAAGCGTAAATGGTGCAAATACCGCAATGGTTGTTAGTACACCAAAGGTGGCAGGGGTTGCCACTCGTTTAGCGCCATTAACCACATTAACAACACCACCGCCTTTTTTTTCTATTTCGGTGTAGGCACTTTCACCTATGACAATGGCATCGTCCACCACAATCCCCAGCACCATAATAAAGGCAAATAAAGACACAATATTAATCGTGATACCAAATAATGGCATCAGCATCATCGCACCTAAAAAGCACACTGGTAAACCAATCATTACCCACAGTGCAAGCTTAAAACGTAAAAATAACGAGAGCATAAGGGCAACTAAAATTGCACCTTGCAGCAAATTAGCTTTCATCATATCTAAGCGTGCATTTAGGTAATAAGTAAAGTCCATTAGTGGCTCTATACGAACACCCAATGGCAGTTCTTTATTTTTTTTATCAATATACGCTTTAACTGAATCGGCCACCGGAATAATATTTTGATCTTCGGTGGCTTTTACCGACAAATAAACCGCGTTTTCGCCATTAAATTTAAAGTAACGCTCACCTTCAACAAACTGATCTTTGATGGTAGCAATATCTTGTAGCAACACTTTGGCACCGTTCGCGCCAATTTTTACCGGAATTTGCCTAAACTCTTCACCAGAATAAAACTGATTTTCTACTCGAACTGAAATAACACCAGCATCAGTTTTTAGTTGTCCCGCCGAAAAATTAGCCGAATAACGACGTACCGCGTTCGCTACATCCGATAAGGTTAAATTATATTGGCGAAGTGTGTCGGGCTCTATTTCTATGGCAATTTCATCCAGTGGCACATCATTTACCACTAAAGATACATTCGATAACTGCAATAATTCATCTTCAACCTGATTTGCGATTGGCTTAAGTTCATTTAGCGGTAGGTCGGCAACGAGCGTCATACCAATTACATCTTGGCGAAACTCTATTTGGCTAATGGTAACCGGCTCCATTCCCGCTGGAAAAGTTGCAATACCATCTACTCGCAGCTTGACCTTATCGAGAACGTCGGTGAGCTCTGCGTCAGTATTAATTTCAAGGCTGGCAGAACCACCATTACGAAAAGCGCGATACACCCCTTTTTTTATCTCAGTTATATCTTTTAACGACTCTTCAATTTTTATTAAGATGCTTTCTTCAATTTCCTGTGGCGACGCCCCAGGGTAATTTGCATTTACAGTAATATAGTTAACTTCTATATTTGGGAACATTTGTCGCTGAATAGTAAAATAGCTTATAAGCCCCATGACAATTATAAAAAACATCATCAAATTGGCAGCAACAGAGTTGTTAGCAAAATAAGCAATTAACCCTGTTTGTTTGGTTGTATTGGGCTGTTCTGTGTTATTCATAACTCACCCTACCTTAAAGTTTTTCAGTGGATGCGTTTTCTGCTGCATCTGTACTTTTAGTCTCTGTTAAACCGGCTATTTTTACTGCCATTCCTTTTTGTGGATATTCCGGCAAGGTAGTAACAAGCTTGTCGTTGGCTTCTAAGCCATCACTGATATAGAAGTATTCACCTTCTTCACGAATTACTTTCACCTTACGCGGCTCTAACTGTTGCTCATCATTGACTACCCACACGGTTTGGTTATTTACTAACTCTTGCGGTAAACGATAAATGTTATTGAGCATAGTGCCAGCAAAGTTTACTTGTACATAAGTGCCAAATTTAATTGCAGGCTGCTGATTAGTAAGCCCATAAGGATCTTCAATTCTAACTACTAAACTGCTCATGCGAGTCGCGTTATCAACAATCCCTAAATCGCGATCTATTACTGCTTGGCGAGTAAACCCATTTAATCCTGTTTTAATAACCGTTGCAGTTACCCCTTTAACACGCTCAGGTAAAAACACACTGTCAAAGCCAGCGATCGGAATAATCACTTCAGCGGTTTCAATATTATTCAGCTCGGCAACTTGAGCGCCCATAGTGACAAACTGGCCAACACCTACGTTACGACTCACGACTAATGCATCGTATGGTGCGCTCACTTCACAATTATCTAAATCGCGTTGTGCCCGTTTCAATGCAGCTTGGGCCGATTTAACCGATGCCTGCGCACTCAATACTTGTGGTTTGCGTAAAAATAAATCTGTACGCGCTTTATTTGGGAAACGTTTTGCTTCGTCTTCTGCTACTTTAGCTTGCGCTTGCTCTTCAATTAACATCGCTTGCGCGCGGGCAAGTTCAGACTCGGCTTGCAGTACTGCTGCTTCGTAGTTATCTTTTTCAATTGTAAATAAGATTTCGCCGCGACCCACGACCCCACCGGCCACAAAGCTTGGATGCCAGCTAACTACCTCACCGGATACTTGCGCTGAAAGCTGGGTATTTTCTAGCGGCTGCACTTCACCATAACTATTAATGATAACTTGATGATTGTTAGCGGAAACAGCTTCAACCTGCACCGTTGGACGAGTGTCTATGACTTCTTTTTTATCTGACTCTTTTGCAATCGCATTAATTGCAGCAAAACCAACCACACCTAATGTTAATGCTACGAACGGAAAAATCCACCTAAGTACATTACCTTGCATCTGTTTATTACTCCCAAATTACTATTAACACCATGATACCAAAGCTTAATGAAACATTAACGTGACATTTGTAAGCAACTGTTACAAAAAAGTATAGGTTAGGTCTTATGCAGTGAAGTATAAATCAATAAAAAGCCTCACTGAGTCGCTTCATAAATGTATTGTTACAAATTTTTACCATTATAAATCATAAAGCTAATCACTTTGGGGTAGTATTTAGGAACGATACTGTACGAAACGGCATGACAAACCGTACAGTAAAATTACATTAACAACGACAAAAGACAAATTATGAAATTAACCACACTTACCTTGGCGCTTAGTATAGCGCTTGGCAGTAGCTATACTGTTGCTGCAGAAAAAAAAGAAGAAAAAAAGCCACAAACATTAAGTGAAATGATTAAAGGCCAAACCGAATTTGCTGGCATTTTTAATCTTTACCAAGATGAAAAAACCGGTGACCACCTAATGGTAATTAACGAGTCACAGCTCGATACCCCTTTTGTTTATTTTGCACACACCATTGATGGTGCGACTGATGCGGGTCATTTTCGTGGCGCGTACCGTGAAACAAAGTTAATTGAATTTAGAAAGTACTTTGATCGTATCGATATTGTTAGTAAAACCCCGCGTTACTTATTTAACGAAAATAGCGCGCTAGCTAAAGCCAGCGAGGCAAACATTAGCGAAGCGGTACTTGCAAGTATAAAAATAGAAAAGCAAGAAGAAGGTAAAATAGCCTTTAATGTTAACAAGCTATTTTTAAGTGAAGCACTGCATAAAGTATCACCAACGCCTAATCCGAACGATAAAAATGCTAAAAAGCGTTTTAAAGTAGGTAAATTAGATGATAAAAAATCACGTATCATCAAACAGCGCCCTTACCCTAACAACCTAGATGTGGTAGTTGACTATGTATTTACTAATAGTAGCCCAACCGTTCGAGGCTCAGGTGCGATAAGCGATCCACGAAGCGTGTCAGTAAAAGTTCAGCACTCATTTGTAGCTTTACCTGATAATAGCTACCAACCTCGTTTTGATGATGCGCGCATTGGTTATTTCACTAATCAGTTTGATAAAATGACATCAACTGACTGGGCACCATACCAAGATGTAATAAAGCGCTGGGACCTACAAAAGAAAGATCCAAACGCAGCACTTTCAGAGCCAGTAAAGCCGATTACCTGGTGGATAGAAAATACTACGCCTGTTGAGTGGCGAGATACAGTACGTGACGCCGTACTTGCTTGGAATAGCTCATTTGAAAAGGCAGGCTTTAAAAATGCAATAGAAGTAAAAGTACAACCTGATGATGCCGATTGGGATGCTGGTGACATTAACTATAATGTACTGCGCTGGACTTCATCACCTAAGCCACCTTTTGGTGGGTATGGGCCAGCATTAGCTAACCCGCTAACCGGTGAAATTTTAGGCTCAGACATTATGCTTGAGTTTGTATTTATGAAAAACCGCTGGATATACGATACGCTTTATACTCAAGGCACTATGAGCCATACACAACCTGGAAGCAACACTGAGCTTAATTGCTCTTTAGGTCATGAGTTACAACAAAACCTAATACTTGCAAAAGGCTTAGCAAATGGCGCTGATATTGAAGATACTGAAATGTTACGCCAAGGCTTAACCCAGCTGGTTTTACATGAAGTAGGGCATACTCTAGGTCTCAATCACAACATGAAATCTTCTATTTTGTGGGATGAGAAAGAAGTTCACGACAAAAGTAAAACCCAAGGTATAGTAACCGGCTCAGTAATGGACTATGCGCCAGCAAATATAGCGCCAACAGGTGTGACTCAAGGCGATATTTTCCAAACTAAACCAGGTCCATACGATGATTGGGCAATAAACTACGGCTACAGCGCAGCACTTAAAGATGAAGCAGCAGAACAAGCTCGTCTTGATAAAATACTCGCTCGCTCAAGCGAACATGCACTGGCCTTTGGTAATGATGCCGACGACATGCGTGCACCAGGTCGCCACATAGACCCTCGCGTGATGATTGGTGACTTGTCGTCTAACCCTGCAGCTTATGGTGCAGATAGAATGGCACTGATCAATACACTATTTTCTGAACTTAAAGACAAAGCTACAGTAAAAGGCGAGTCTTACCAACAGCTTGTTACTTCTGCTAACAGCCTATTTGGCCAATACCGTGCGCAGGCAGGTGTGGTATCTCGTCAAATTGGAGGGGTTTATGTAGAGCGTGCCGTAGTGGGCGATGAAAATGCAGCAAAGCCTTTTACACCGGTGCCACTTGAGCGTCAAACTCAAGCAATGGCTATTTTAGCTGAGTATGTGTTTGCTCCAAATGTACTGCAAAGTATGCAGCCTTTGTATAACTTTATGCAGCAACAGCGTCGTGGGTTTAATCATTACGGTAAAAACGAAGACCCTAAACCGCATAAAATGATTTTAGGCATGCAAAAAGGTGTATTAGCGCAACTACTGCATCCTGCTGTGTTACTGCGTATTTCAGATACCGCTTTATATGGTAATGAATACAGCCTTACGCAATTTATGGGGGATTTAACTGCAAGTATTTTTGTTGATAGTAAAAATGCTAATTCGATCAGTCATAATTTACAGATTGAATACGTAAATCAGCTTATTGCAATTGCAGGCTTAAAAAAAGCAAGTAAATACGATAACTTAGCAAAAACAGCTGCGCTATATCAGCTAACTCAAATAGCCGATCAAGATGTTGCATGGGGTGCAGACACCGCAACCAAAGCACATAAAAAGTATATCGATCGCTTAATTAGCAAAGCGCTAGAAGCGTAAATAACACTGAGTAAACCAAGGCCACGTTTTACGTGGCCTTTTTTACATTAACTCAAAGGTAAATAGTACCTTTTAGGTACCTTACGGCATGACCCGTCAAAGTTACTGTTGTATCACCCACTTCACAGTAAAGCTTCCCGCCTCGTTGTGAGGCCTGATAAGCAATTAAAGAGTTTTTGCCAAATTGTTCTGCCCAATAAGGGGCAAGCCCGGTATGAATTGAGCCGGTCACAAAGTCTTCATCACCACCACTGGCAGGCCAAAAATAACGAGAAATAAAGTCATACTCAACACTCGGTGCTGTTGCAACCACATCTAATGGAGCTAATTTTTTTAGTTGTTCATTGGTTGTTTTCAGATCTACAACCTGCTGCTCATTATCATAAATAGCAAAATAAGCTTGGCGGTTTTGCAGCACTTTAACAGGTTGTATAGACAGGCCAGTTAATAAAGCATCAGGGATGAGCTGAACCTCTTCAGGGGCTTGTTTAGGAAAGGTCATGGCAAAGCTGCCATCGTTATTTTTATTAACAATCAGTTCGCCCACCGCCTCTGTGCTGAAGCGCACCTGCGTTATATTATGTTGCTCACAAAGCACATAGGCCGCAGCCAATGTAGCATGGCCGCAAAAATCAATTTCCATTAACGGCGAAAACCAACGTATCGCAAAGCTTCCATCTGCCGACTGACAAGTAAAAGCGGTTTCAGACACGTTGTTTTCCGAAGCTATATTCAGCATAAGATCATCACTAAGCCAAGACTCTAGTAGGATCACGGCAGCATAATTACCTTTAAACAGTTCACTGCTGAACGCATCGATTTGATGGATAGTTAATTTCATAGTGGGCACTTTTTATTTATTGGTCACTCAAAGTGCCACAAATGAAATTAACGGTCACTATAATTTTATGCCAACACAGGACGTACGCGATAATACTGCATACACGCAAATTGCAGCGCATTAGTTAGCAATATCATAATAAACATTAATATATGCGAAGTACTTTGCACTGGCATGGCTAGCTCTGCAAACAAACCACAGATACCTGCTATAAATTGCAAACTAAAATAGCGCGCACTAAGGTTACTAATATTCCCTGTTCGCAGTGTTTTATAGGTTTGTGGCATAACCCGTACTGAACTCATAATTAAGCCCACATAAGTTAAGCCATTTAGCACAGTGGCAGTATCTAGGTTAGGGTTTAACAGCAACAAAAAAGGTAATAACGAAAAGCTAAGCATGCCAAGTAACTGCAGCTTCTGACGTTTAGCGGCATTATAACGTGCAAAAAAGTATAAAATTAAACCACTTAATAAACCTGTCGCAAAAAACGGCAAGGCAATATAAAAACGAGCAAAATAAAGATTGTAGCTAATAAAGTACACACTTTGCGCTAAACCAAATGTCATCATTAGCAGTGATACACCCGATACACTGCGGTTTTTAATAATTTTATTAAGTAACGGTAAAAAACTAAAAACCAAAATAAACACTGATAAAATAGGCAAATAATACGCCAAAGCAAACCTCGCTCGTTACATTGTTGTTAATAAAAAGGAAGAAATAAAACATTTTTTAAACATTTGTTTTTAAAGGCTTTATTTTTGTGCGCGCATTGTAGAGCTGGCTAGGTTTTATACAAGCTTCACACCTACTTTAGTTTCCTCCTGTGGCAACTTGAGTATACAAAAACCGTTGCTATAACTTCACAGTCTCACTATTTTATAATTGCAACACAAATGATAACTGTTATCATGCGCATATCTAAAAATTAACATGCAAGCTTAAGTAATGAGAAAAACACTGTTTAAAGTTCATAGTTGGTTGGCGCTAATTGCCATTATTCCGTTAATTGTTATTAGCATTACCGGCAGTGTTTTAGTGTTTAAAAGTGAAATTGATGGCTTACTGATGCCTGACAAACACTTTGTGGTACAGCAGCAAGCTGCTCGCTTACCTATGGACTCATTAATAGATAAAGCCGAAGCAGCCTTTCCTGAGTATGTAGTAGGAAGTTGGGAGCTTTTTAATAACACCACCGCCGACCGGCTTTATTTGGTTAAGCGTGACACTGACGATTGGTATAAGTTGCATTTAGACCAATACACCGGAGAGGTTTTATCAGAACCAGTAAGCACAACTCATTATTTTACCGACTGGTTTTTAGAACTCCATTACACCTTTTTACTTAACGACTTAAAAAGCTTACCTGGGCAAACAGGTACCGTATTAGGATTCTTTTTTGCTTTATTTTTATTAACTCTGGGCATTACAGGCTTAATTATTTACCGTAAATTTTGGCAGCGACTATTTAGCGTACGCTGGCGCGCAACTTTACAAATAGTACTTAGCGACATTCATAAAATGACTGGAGTATTAGGCTCACCTATCCTTATCGTTTTAGCGATTACCGGTGGTTATTTTAATGGTGCAGTGTGGTATCACGAAGTAATAGAACACGCAGAAGAAGAGCACTACACTATTACAAATAAATTATATAGTGACGACATCTCTTTTGAGCGGATTCTTAATGATAGCAAGCTGCAAATACCCACTTTTAATACAACTTTTTTAGTTTTTCCACGAGAGCCCGATGAAAATATTACTCTTTATGGCGAAGTAAATACCAGTAATCCACTTACCAGTGAATACGCCAATACCATAACTTACAATAAGCAAACAGGTGAACACATGGCTAACTGGGATATTCGAGAGGCTGATGCTGGTTGGCAAGTAATAGACAGTTTTAGAAAACTACACTTTGGTTATTTTGCTGGGCTTATCAGTAAAATACTATGGTGTATTGTTGGCCTTAGCCCTGTATGGCTCGCTGGTACAGGCTTTTATTTATGGCTTACCCGCCGTAAACGTAAAAAGCATTCACAAAGAAATCGTCATAATAAACAACGCACAATAACCGCTTGATTAAAAAGCCACCTCAATGTAAAAACCACATTGAGGTGGCTTATGATGTTAAAAAAAGCGCTCAGTATTGCTTTTATTTTTAGTTGAGTGTGGCAAAACCGAAACTCAGCAGCTTTAGAAACAGGTAAGGCTTTAAAAGCTATTTAACCATTCATTGTTTAACAAGCTCGACACTCCCTCTAAACAAAGTCTTTTCGAGCTTCCTGATGATGAAAATGAAAACGTATATTAAACAACTTTAGAGGTAAGATAACTAACATTAAATATAAGAGTTACTACCCTCATAAACAGCCACCTTAAAAAACAGCTATAAAATAAAGAAGCGCTGTCCTTAATCCTCGCACATCCAAAAAAAAGTGATTGCGAGCCTCTTAGAGTCTAAATCACTTCCAAAGTACTCTGATGCACTGTGAACAATATTACCTTTAAATACAATTAAACGATTAAACTTATTCTCAATATCTATATCTTTATACCATGCACTATACGGAAGACTAGTTACATTTAGAGCATCAACAAGGTTTGCAAATGGAGGGTCTACAATATTCCCTCCAGCAGCTTCATTTGCATACTTTAAACGATAAAAAGATGTGCCCGCTGAAGCTATTGGGTTGGGGTTTAAATATAAAACAGCTGCGTACCTACATAAATAACGATTATCTACGTGTGGTCTAGAGGCCCCTTCTTCAGCTCCAACCAAAATTGCAGTATTGGTATCAACTACCACTTTATTGGAATCGGCAACCCAAAGTTTATTTTTTTTAATAACTGACTTAACGTATTTCTCTATTTTTTTTAGCTGTTTATGATTTAAAGCATTTGGTGTACGCATTCCTGGCCAAAGCTCTTTAGTATATGGTTTTCCATATTTCCACACTTCCTTTTCTAAACACGAAGAACGGATAGCCATTGCTTCTTCATGTTTAAAAAAATCATCAGCAACCCAGTAGTTACTACCAAGTTCAGGTTTTTCATATCTCAATCCTGGCGAATCTGAAGGAATACTTGGTAGAGCGACACCTTCGGGTACTTTCAAATATTTAAATGACATGGCAAGAATACTTTTTTTATTAGAATAACAAATAATATAACATTTACCTTATAGGCGTTTAAAGCGAATAGTAAAAGCTTAACCACGCGCGCATTTCATCTTCAAAGCTGTCGCCTTCAACACGCGACAGTCCAGCATTAAAGGTTAAATCGTTTACGCCCGCAGGCCCCATTCCGAAGCTAAAATCACCTTGATATTTTAAGCCATAACTTTGTGCATAAACGCTGTTATCTAATTGATGTTGCTTATAGTAAAACCAGGGCATGCCTTCTTTAAAGCTAATGCCACCGCCATAACCTTGATAGCGCTCTGCAGTTGCACTGTAATAAGGCAGTTCAGCAGCAAGCACAAACTCGCTACTTTGTTGCTGATTAATCAGGTTAGAGCTAAACCCACCTAAAGCTAAATCACTATCGTCTCGCTGTTTTTGTTCAAAGCTCACAAACATGGGAATATTAAATGCTTTACCAAATACTTTTGTTGCCAAGTCATAACCTTGCCAATGACTATTGTGATTCCGCCCATCATAAATACTGGCATAAATACTCTGGCCTATGGCAAATGATTGGCGGTCATGTTGCCATTGCTGAGCAATACTCAATCGTGTCCAATTTTTATGGCTATTTTTATAATCTGTATAGTTATAAGCAAGCTCTGGGGTTAACTGAAGCTGGCCAAATTTCAATGGATGGCTTATTGCAACAAAACCACCTCGGGCGTCAATATCAGCGTTTAAGCTAGGTTGATATTGATGTGATGTACCCAAATTATAATCAAATAGCGCAAGCTTAAACTTTGTATTTAACGCATTGTATTTTGCTTGTACAAAGCCTCCATGTAATGCACCGTCATGCAAATCAATGTTATAACCCGCTTGTAAATCAAGTTGCTTTAATAAGTCGCTACTTTTTATACCTACGCTTAGCAAACTGGTTGACGCTGAATAATACTGTGATCCCAAGGCAAACGTCGCTTGCTGATCAAGTACTGCGTAATCGCTTTGCTCTGCTGTCTCATCGGTATATATTTTTGCCGGTGGCAGAGTATGCTTATTTACCATCAACAATGGAGCTTCACTGTTTACAGCGAGATCCGTCACGGCTGTGTGGTTTTTTGTTGTTAGCGTTTTTACATCAGGGCCATCGGCATTAATAGAGAAATAAAGTAGTGAGCCATCTTCAGCCTCAATCGGGTATGCGAGCGCTTCTTGCCCGTTAGTTAAGCGGGTGAGGGTGTTATTTTTTATATGATAATTATAAATATCAGTCTTATTATTTAAGCCAGCAACAAAATAGATAGATTCCCCATTTTGACTAAAGCTCGGCTGGCTTAAATATTGATACCCATTAGGCATTGGGACTGACTGCCTAGTATCACCGCTCAAATCTTGTATATACAATTGCCAATTTTCGTTTAATGACGCTGATAAATAAGCTAATTTTGTTTCATCGGGGCTTAGGGTCGGGTAATCGTACGTCGTTTTTAAGCTCTTGGTAAAAAGTGGCGTGATTGCTTGTGTATTAAGATCGACTTTTACTAATTCAGAATACCCAGCTCTTATTTGCTCACCGTAAAGTGTTTCACCATTGCGGGTAACACTAAAACGACGAATACCAGCCAGTTCAGTGAGTTGTTCGACGTTGCCAGTATCTATGTTATAGCTAAAAATGTCAGACACTTTGTTATAAGTCCCCGACTCCTCACTACTGTAGGCATTAAAATAAAGAGTGTTATTGCCTACCCACTGCGGATTGGCAATACCTGCGCGATTTATTTGATTTAATATTTGTTTTTGTTCGCGCTTAAATACACTTGGCGCAGTATCAGGAATATCCTTAGCATCATCTTCAAGTAATTGCTTTTGTGCTTTAGTAAATTGCTGTTGCGCTTTAGTGTTGTCTTCAGTACTATAAATTATGAGCTTAGTATTACTTTTTTTATCACGCTCCACTATGGCAATTTTGCTGCCATCATCTGAAAGAACGGGGTTGCTAGCGTATAAATCAAGCTTTAACCAAAGCTTGCTATTAAGTGGTGACTCGGTTTGCTCTTGTTGCATTGCTTTATAAGTGTACTCAGCAATAAATCGACGATATAGCTTGGCAGCGCTTTGCCCAAATACACCAGAAAATGCATCATCAAAATCTCGAGACTTAACCGCTCGCATACGAACCCATACGTTATCGACCAACTGCTCTGAGTAATTTTGCTCTAGCCAGTATAAAAACCGACTTCCCATTAAATACGCCATGGAGCCCGCCATAAAGCCTTCATCACTATTTAGTTGCCCATAGGTCGGAAGCGCTCCTTGCTGAGCAAACTCCCTGAGTATTGCCTCAGAATAGTTATCAAAGAGTCGCCCTCGCCCTGTCATTTTAGACTCAATTAAGGTGGCGTATCCTTCAGCTACCCAGCGCGGTGTGTCACCATAGGTTAAATCGTAAAGATCCCATACCCCTCTAATTTTTTGTTGCCACTCGCTGCGAGTCGGCTGCGCTAAATGAACTAAGTGAATGTACTCGTGCAGCACTAGTAATTGCTGCCAGCCCGATGAGTTTGAGATTACTGTGTCCGATTGTGGTGGCGTAGTAAAAAGCGCCATAACAGGATTATTAGAGGTTGGTAAGGCAAAGCCATTAGCTGCATTTAAAGGATCAAATACCACCACATCGACGATTTTATCAAGGGCACGGTTTTGTTGCTCAAGCACTTTTGTACGGACAATCTCCAGCTCCACCGCGGTCGATTTAGCAAAATCAGTATGTTCACTGCTAAAGTGAACATTAAAATGCTCAGTATGAATGGTTTGCCAATTGGCTGCGAAGCTTGGTGCAGCCAGTAATAAGGCTGATGCAATGAGTGACTTTTTCACAATAATCCCTTAAATAGTACTTTTAATAATGCTTAGAGTATTATTAAAAGGGAAAAACGGGCAGTAAAAAAGTGTAATAAAGCATGTGCAAATGTGTATTTACACCTGCTTTATTATTTAACCTGAACTTTAGTTATTTTCAACAAGGGAAGTTACATCCAACTACGGGAGTCTGACTCAGCCTGCATAAGTGTAAAATCTATAATGAAATCAGCATCTTGCTGTTTTAAATATGGGACATACGCACCGCCTGCAGCAAGTTGTATATACAGGCTTTTTAAGCCAGAGCGACGCATAAAAAAGGTGCTCACACTGCGAGCGCTTTGTGCTTTGTACAGCTCAAATACTCGGTAATGCACGCCAATCATACCTTTGCGCACCACCATATAAAAACGCCCATCTTGTTGATGAAGGTAATACCCATAACGTTTATAAGATAAAAACACTAACGCGGCTAATACCAAAAATAATGCTAATGAAATTAATACATGAAGTTGCATAAAGCTAACTAAAAACCCAGAAGCAACGCTCGGTAGCAAGGCATAAAACACCATATTTTTATATAGCAACGCCCTTTCTACTGCTTTGAATGCCAACTTTTTACTGTTAAACCACGGATAAATCCACTGACACACATTATCAACTTGCTCCTGCGTGAGCACAGGTAACACTAAGGTTTGTTTATTCTTTTTCGCCATATTTGCAGCACCGCCGCTGCTGGCTTGCAAACATTCCACTGTAAAGCGCTTTAATAGCCTGGCAACTAGGTTTTGCTTAATAACTATAGATTGTACTTTATCTAAACTAATTGACAGTTGATGGCGCTCTAACAGCCCTGCAATACGTTTAAATTTATTATTTTTAAAGTAAAGCTGATAGTTATAAAAGCGAATGAGCGACATAGTCACCGATAAAAACACCGCAATAAATACCAACACAATAATTAAAGTAATAACCGCAAATACCGCTGCATTAGCCATCATACCGAGCTCTTGCTGATAAAAACCCTCTATTTTTGTTATAAACTGCTGCTCTAAAAAATCGATAGCCACATTCATAAAGGGAGCAATGGCCGCAAGCGCTAAAATTGCCATGTTCGACATTAAACCAAACTTAGCTATTTCTTTATTTGAAATGAATAAACTATTTTCATTCTGATTTTCAGCATGAGGCTGCGCTGTATTAGCCTCCTCGGTTGATGGTTGCTGCTGCGCTTTATAGTCAAATACCTGTTTGCGCATTTGCTTGGCATAATCACTGGTTACTCCAGGCAATACAGCTTCTTGGGCAACACTGCCGGCAGCATCAAAAATGCAATTAACTAAGCCTACTGGAGTAAAATAAAAGGGTTCTGCTATGTTTACATTTTGCACCCGAGAAAACTTTAAGGTGAGTCGCTCTTTTTTAAATACGCCTTTATTTAGTAAAATTTCATGCTCGTCAGTAATACAAAAACGAAAACTGCGGTAATACAAAAAACAATAGACGAGCAATGAAGTCAGAGCAATCGTGAGCCCAACTTGCCCCCAAAATAGTTTATTTTCTACTTGGGTAACAAAAACCACCAACACGGGCAGTAAATTAAATAAGCCATCTTTGATAAACCGCACACTAAAATGCATCACAAAATAAGCCAGTGCCCAGGGCGACACTTTTTGCCAATTAAGTGAAGATGACGTTATTTGTGTAGCATCAACACTCACTGGCAGTAGCCTCGCTTGTGGTTTCATCGTGGCGATAGCTTTGTACAAATTGACGAATATTTTTGCACTTTTCGTGGGTCAGGCCGCTAATTTGTAAATCAGCACTCATCCCCCCTGCGCTGTAAAGCCGTAAACTGGCTAAACCTAGTTTTCGCTCTATTGGCCCACGATGTATTTCAATATGCTGCACACGCGCTAACGGTAAAATAGTGACCTGTTGCCAAATAATACCCTTTTTAAACGCTATATCGTGGGTACGTAATGCACTGCCTTGTAATTTAATACTGAACACGCTGTATAACATACAAAGTAAAATTAATAGCGGAACAGCAACCAATAAGTAACCTTGCGCCATGGCTGCAAAATCTGTATTCAAATAACAAACAGCCGCTAGCACTAAGCAAAAAGGGATAAAAAATAACAACCAATTCAACTGTGCATGCAATAATGCTTTATCGGCAAGCGGTTCAAACACTATGCTTTTATGTTGCGGTAGGTCGGTTATTTGTTGATTCGTAAACACGCTTCGCTCCATTGGACGTATTGGCTTTAACCAAGCCACTTTATTGTTGTTACTAAGGTATGACTTTGCTTTGGCTCAAGCGTAACCGCATCTTCAAGTACATTCGCAGCCTCTAGGCATAACATGCTTTTATAATCATCATCGGCAAAATTTGATAGCCGCTTTGATTTTTCAATCCATGGGTTCCATAACACGCACGAGCGCGAGTTTTCTCTGCTAACACTGATCATCCCTTGGGGAGTATCAATTGTTTGAACTGCTGCGGCTTGGGTATAAACCATATCGGTTTCACGGGAAAAGTCGACCACACCATGCTGCTGATGAGGCCCTTGACCAAACTCTATATATTGTGCTCCTTGTAGGCCTGTCACACGAGTATTTTTGATATCTCGTGTTGGAAAGTAAGTATGCAGCGCTTGTGTATAGCTAAATGATACATTGCCTAAATTACAGGTGGTTAAACGCACCTCTAATTGCTCTGATAAGATAAACTCAACCCGTAATGACGACTGATGCGGCCAAAAAGTAGAATCTACCTGCTTCATTGGTAATTTAAGGCTCACAGTAACCTCGCTGTCGGTTTCATGCACTTCATCGGCTTGCCATACATGCGTACGGGCAAAGCCATGCGCGGGGAAGTCCGAATTTTCATGTTGCCCAAACCAAGGCCAGCAAATAGGAATGCCACCACGAATACTTTTCCCTTCGCTAAAGGTTTCATCCCCAGACACCCATAATAATGGTAATTTGTCTTTGGGTGTAAACTCAGTTATTTGCCCACCTTGTAAAAATATTTTCGCCTCACATTGGCGACTATTAATACTAATAAATTCTAAACCGCTATGTGTACGCTCAATACATACTGAGGGTGATAATTGCATTTTATTTCCTTTAACACTGAGACTATTTTAATACTTAACCTGAGTTCAGGTTACTTGTACACAAACAATAATGCATGCTTAAAGCATAAGCTACATAGAATAGTTATTTAAATTGAGTTAGTTACTATATTTTTATGCCACATCAATGGCTAAATTACGACTAAAGTTTTACATCCGTGGCTTGCGTATCGCTTTTAACCTACGTAAGGTGCGCAACCTTAGCAAACAGAATGTTATGAACGTTTAATAAATTAAAGATAATAAATACTATTTTAATTACTGCTCAAATTAATAAAAACTAATAACAGCGGGCTGAAATAACATATATCATTTGAATTCAATTTATTTGATGTGTAACATTTCATGATTACGGCAAATGATTCGCCTTCCATGAGACAAGCAAATGCAAAAATATGACGAATTACTAGTTTCTTTACGTAAGGTGATCCGTGCGATTGACTTACATTCAAAGCAACTTAATAAAACAGCGGGTTTAACAGGGCCACAACTGCTTATCATGCAGGAAGTGTCTCAAACTGATGGTATTACCGCCAGCCGTATTGCGCAAAACGTTAACTTAAGCCCAGCAACGGTTACTAATATTCTTGACCGAATCGAAAGTAAAAACTTAGTAACACGTGTTCGCAGTCAAATGGATAAGCGCCGAGTCAGCTTATACCTTACCGAACAAGGTAAAGAACTACTCGAAAAAGCACCACAGCCATTACAAGAGCATTTTATCGAAAAATTTTCAGCACTTGCTGAATGGGAACAGAGTTTACTCCTTTCATCAATGCAGCGTATTGCCGCAATGATGGATGCAGATAAGCTAGACGCCTCCCCGCTTTTAGAAGTAGGCGCACTGTTTCAAACCCCTAAAGAATAAAACGCAGTATAAAAACAATAAACTAAATTAGCCTGCCATTTTCCCCTTTTTCCACACTAAGAGGTGCATTTTTGCGCCTTTATTTTTTTAATCACAATCAAAACGGCTATTATGACTAAACTCTCAAAACTAACACTCGCCTTAATTTTAGGTGGTGTTGCTAGTAATTCTTATGCATCAAATCTTCAACCTCTCCAAAGCCAATTAACGCAGTTAAAGCAACAAGTAGAAAAGCTTGAAAGCAAACTCACTGAAAAAAAAGCTCAGCAACTAACTGATGAAGCTGCAAAGCCTGAACAGCAATCATCAGGAATAAAGATAGGGGGTGCCATTCGCGCTAACTACGGCATTAACTCTTACGATGATGACAATGAAGATCGCGGTGGCGACTTTGATTTTGATATTTTCCGTTTAAATGTCTCTGGTGAAATTAATGATATTTCAGTAAATGGTGAAGTACGCTTTTACGATTACATGACAGTAGTGAAATACGCTTACTTAGGGTATGAATTTATTGATGGCTGGGAAGGTCAAGCTGGTATAACCGCCGTACCGTTTGGTAATGGCCCTTACAATTCTCACAGCTACTTTTTTAGCACTAACTACTATGTTGGCCTAGAAGATGACTTTGATTTAGGGGTAGTTGCTAAGCGTAAGCTTAAAGACAACTGGACACTTGATCTTGGCTTTTTTAAAAATGATGAACTTGGCGGAGTTGATGGCTCAGCATCAGATAAAAACCACCGTTACTCTTACGATATTATTGGCATTCGCCCTGCAGATGAAGGTACCTATGCAGAGCCTGCAAAGCAACTTGGTGAATACAACACCTTTGCCGGTCGCGCCACTTATCAACTTAAGCACAGTAAAAATATAACCACAGATTTAGGTGTATCGTTACTCAGCGGCGGACTACATGATGGTGAAGACCGCGCAGGTAATTACAGTGCGTGGGCTGTTCATTTAAACAGCAACATTAATAACTGGAACATTCAATTTCAACACGGCGAATACGACTACGACTTAGATGATGGCAGCAACCGCTTTGCAGTGGGTGCCTACAATTACTTCGATAGCGTGTCGAGCCAAGCTACAATGACCAACTTTAATGTTGCCTACGACTACGCACTAGAATGGGGTCTAGTTACCAACCTACAGTTTTATAACGACTATGGGATCATCTACAACAAATCAGATAATAGCGCCAATACTTGGATGAATGTAACCGGTATGACCATTACTGCTGGGGGGTTCTTTAGTTATGTTGATTTTGTACAAGCCCGTAATCAACCCTTTATTGGCGGTACCATTATTGGTGATGGCGATACCGAGCGCCGGTTTAATATTAATTTAGGCTATTACTTTTAACTCTCTCCTCAGCCCAGTAGCCATACTGGGCTGAACTTAAATCAAATAGCTGCTTTAAAAAACACAAACACAAATGAAAACGATTGCCATTTGCATTGATTGACGTTAGTATCCACCCCCTTTTTAGAAACCTTAAATTGGTGCGCCTTGGAACGCTATTACGCTGAAGTATTAAGTTATATTTCTCGCTCGATTGGATGCAAAGATAAAGCGCAAAACATCGTTCAAGAAGCATACACACGCTTATTAAGCTACCGTAAACGCAACCCTGAGCATGACACATCCCAGCAACGGGCTTTATTTTTCAAAACGGCTAAACACATCGTTATTGATAACTATCGCCGTAATTACGCCGTTACAGACCCTGTTGAGCAAGAGTTAATCGCACCTAGCGATTATGAACCCGAAGCAAAGCTGGCAAGCCAACAACAACTCAGTCTGCTTTATAGGTGTATTGAGCAATTACCTCAAAAAACTAAACAAGCCTTTGTACTATATAAATTTAAAAACCTAACGTACCAACAAGTTGCAGATCAGATGGGGATTTCTGTCAGTATGGTTGAAAAACATTTAGCCATCGCTATGCTGGCATGTCGCAATACAATAAAAAAATAACCACGGGAATATAAGCAATGGACCGTCAGCAAACACAATTGCAACTGCAAGCAAATACCTGGCTTGAAAAACAAAAAGTTGGATTAACTGCATCACAAAAACAGGCTTTTATTCAATGGCTCAATACCAGTAAAGCGCATCAAACCGCTTACCAAGAAAGTGTGCAGATTGAACGGCTATTAACGCAATTTAGTGAACATGAAATTGAACAACTCAATACACCAAAACCTAAAAGATTTTTATCTACATGGGCTATAGCAGCATGTGCTGCCTGTTTAATGCTCACTATTACCGGGTATCAGTTGTGGCCAAATGAAGTATCGCCCACCCAGTATACTGCTCATTATAAATCAAACCGAGGTGAACAATTTGATATTGCTCTACCCGATGGTTCCCAGCTAAGCGTAGATGCTAAAACACAAATTTCACTCGACTTTAACCCTAACTCACGTAAAAACAAACTCGTTCAAGGGCGTGTATTTTTTAATGTGGCCAGTGACTTACAGCGTCCTTTTATTGTTAGCACTGATGATACAAAAATCACCGTACTGGGCACTCGCTTCAGCGTTGATAAAAAAAAGCATAGCACGCGTATCAGCGTCGAACATGGAAGGGTAAAGATACAAAACAACCACCACCTAATTGAGTTAGTACAAGGACAGCACGTTGTATTTAACGAGCTTGGAATGGATGTGCAAACAATAGACCCTACACTTGTTGATGCATGGCGTAGTGGCCGATTAGTTTTTAGTAACGCACCGCTTGTGGAAGTATGTGCTGAATTTAACCGTTATCATGACACAGAGTTTACGTTCTCCGATGATCGAGTTGCTGCGCTAAAAGTATCTGGGACATTTTCAGCTGTTCAACTTGATAACTTTCTAAACCTATTACCACACGTGCTCCCTGTTGAAATTAAAAGCGAAAATAATCAAGTTATTATAAGTAAGGCGGACAATTCTTAAAAATAAATAATCTTTTTATTGAGGGATTCTCATTATCATTCGTTTTCATATAAACAACTTTGCTTTATATGGAACAATTGCAATGAATACAATAACTCGTTACGGTATTAAACTATCTCCCATCGCCTTAGCTTTAGGGGTTGCTGTTAGCTTTCCCACAACAGCTCAAAGTACCTCCACTATAGTAACGTTTAATATTGCTCAACAACCTTTGAGTACTTCACTTAATTTGCTCGCTGAGCAAGCAAATATGAATCTCATTGCAGATGCATCTTTATTGCGAGAGCTAAAAGCACCAGCAATTTATGGACAAAAAACACTAATAGGCGCTTTAACATTTACATTAGAAGAAACTGGCCTCAGTGCAAAAATTGTCAATAACAGCATTATTATCCAGAAAAATGGTGCTATAAAAGAAACAAAACAACAAAATAAGCGTGATTTGCACAATAAAAAAGCGAATAAGCATGCCCATAAAGATATCCCTGAAAACATCGAAGTCATTGTTGTAAGTGGCAACAAAATTCAATTAGACCGCCACCAGCTCGAACGCAGTAAAGGCAGTTCAAATTCAGATATTTTCTCAACGTTTACCGGCATCGACGCAAATAATTTACGTAACGAAGCTGGCGCACTCGATATTGGTATTCGTGGTGTTCAAGGTGAAGGTCGAGTGCCTATTTTTATTGATGGGAGCTTGCAGTCCACCCACACAAACCGTGGCTACATGGGCACCTCAGATAGAACCTACATCGACTCAGATTTTATTAGTACTGTTGCCGTTGAAAAGGGTACAACAGCAAAAAGTGGCGCATTTAGTGCTGGCGCAATTGGCGGAACAGTTAATATCAGAACACTCAACACCACTGATATTCTGACAAAGGATCAAAGCGTTGGCGCGTTGATTAAACTTAAAACGTATAACAATAATCACACACCTACAGTCTCCGATAACCCATGGCAGCAACAGTACTATCAGGTGAGTAACCACAATAGCACTAGTGACTTTGATAATGGCGGTATTTTACTCGCAGGTGCATTTAAAACGGATCAATTAAATGCTGTGCTTGCCTATAGTGATAAAAAAACAGGTAACTATTTTGCTGGTAAACACGGCTTTGAAAACTTTGTTGAAACGTATGATTGGGGCCAAGTATTACCCCCTGTTAATCAACACGGTGAAGTAGTCAATACCAGCTTTGAAAGCGAATCCTACCTTGCAAAAGTACAATATGCTTTTAACGATGAACATGACATTGAATTAAATACTCGCCATCACCAGCAACAAGCGGGTGAAATGTTGGCTTCATACTGGTTCAAGCAACGCGAAGGGGATTTTTGGATACTCCCTGATGGTGAATATGGCACAATACCCGCTAACATAGAAACCATGCCACAATGGCAGCCTGGTACAGCGCTGGTTAATAGCGCAAGCTTGCTTTATCGCTTTCTACCCACGAATAATCCATTAGTCGATTTGAAGATCAACGCATGGACAACCAACGCAAAGTTACAACAGTATAACGCCTTGGCCAGTAATTTAGGCCCTAATGCACTGCAATACTTTCACGAATACAGCAACCAACGCCACGGTGTCGGAATTTATAACAGCGCTGCTTTTACTGTTTCTTCAATCCCCACAGTATTAATGTATGGCGCTTCTTGGCAAAACGAGGTACTAAAACCTAAAGCAGGAGCACTGGAGTATTTTTACACAGATAAAACCACCTCTCGTGACGGCAAACAAACTGTTCGCAGTGTGTTTGTAAATGGCCAGTTTGATTTCGATCCCATTGAGTTAACCTTGAACCTAAACCATCATGATTCTAGTACGCATGACCATCAAGGGGAGCATGCAATAAAGTTTTCGCCAAAAACAGATTTTACAGCACTGCTTCATTACAATGTATTTGATAACACCACGCTAAAAGCAAAGTACAGCAAAGCGTATCGAATGCCGAATATCTACGAGACGACTATTTCAAATGAAGTATTTACCTACTCGTCTGATTACCCTGTTATACCTGAAAACAGCAACACCTTTGAGTTAGGTATCGAAAGCCATTTTAGTAATGCGTTAATTAAAGGGGATCGTCTAACGCTATCCGCTAGCTATTTCGACACTCGTATTGAACACATGTTAGCAACCGCACAATTGCCAAATAAAGATCCGGATGCTGAACCATGGCAAACTACAAAATATACATTCACCAATTACGATAGCTTTGAGTTACCAGGTATTGAGCTTAATCTAAATTACCAAAGTGATTTATTTTACAGCACAGTTTCATATACCAATTACACCAATATAAAAATCTGTTCTGCCTTAATTAGTAATATTGAGCAAGTTGATCGCTGTAACGGTCAAGGTTTTTCAGGCAGTTTAACGCCCCTTCGTATTCCTCCTAAACGAAGCCTTGTTGTTGGCTTTGGGAGCACCTTCATTGATGATCAACTGGACATCGGCTTCACTTATAAAGGGCATTCTGATAAACAGCACCCTGCAGGATTTTTAAGCGGTACTGGTGCCAAGGCAGTTAGTAAAATTCCAGCAAGTTATCAACTCGATTTTTACGCGAACTATAAGTTTAACGATATGTTCAGCGGATTTACCACAATCACTAACCTCACAGATAGATACATAGTGTCATCCGGTTCAATTGTTGCCATGCCAGAGCCAGGCAGAACTGTAACTTTGGGGCTAGAGATAAAGCTATAGCTAATTAGGGCTATTCACTTAGCCCACTTTTACTTAAACCGTCATAACTAGGAGTCAACATGACTAGCACCACTTTAGCCCCCTCTCGTGCATTACAATTAAAAGCCAGTACAGCTGACGTACATGACAACATAGATAAAAGCATTATGGATAAAGACCCATTTGCAAACACTGAAAACTATATCCAGTTTTTAACGTTACAATATTATTTTTTAAATGATGTGTCTACGCTTTATGACCACAGCGAATTAAATATGGTCATTGAAAATTTAGCAGCGCGCCGACGTTTAAATATGCTTGAGCAAGACTTTCAAGATCTTGAATACCCAGTGCCTGCATCAGCGTTCACTTCATTAATTAGCAACGAGACTGACTTAGCAACAGCGCTGGGCTGGCTTTATGTAGTAGAAGGGTCAAAAGTTGGCGCTGCAATGCTAGGCAAACAAGCGCAAGCTAGACTACTGTTAACAAAAAAGTATGGTGCCCGTTATTTATCAGGCCCTGGTGCAGGTCGTGGCAGTGACTGGCGTCATCTAGTACAATTAATTGATAGTATTGAGCTAAATGACACACAAGAGCGAGCATTGATCAATGGTGCACGCCAAGCGTTTACTCGATTCCAACTTTTTCAGGCGCATGTCTATTCATGAATTTAAAGGTCGCTTTAGTCGCATATAAGAATGCGGGATACCAACTATTAGGGTTAGCGTTAGTTGGTTTGGGGATTATTGGCATTTTATTACCTGTTATGCCCACCACTATTTTCTTTATTTTGGCATTAGCATGTTTTACACGTTCATCGCCAAAGCTTGCGACTTGGTTACTCGAACACCCTCGTTATGGCGCGACTTTGCGCCATTGGCACAGCCACAAGGTCGTGCCACTAAAAGCTAAATGGTTTGCGGGCATAGGTATGCTAATAGGCTTTATATTTTTATTATACAGCAGCTCTCCTTCTTGGGTTATTGTCCTAGTTGCTGTTGTTGAAGTGCTGGTTTTGACTTACTTAATTTCTAAGCCCTCAACTCCACCTAAAAACTAATGCGTTCGATATAAGCAAAATAAAGTGTAAAGTTTGGTAAATAAATTTGTAACAGCTAATGCAAATCATTATCATCCGTACAAATTAATTAAATCTGCACCTTTTATGCCCTTTGTTAATAAACGCGCTTTATATAGTACGAGTCGTGCTTTACATATCTATATTTCTACCGCTTTGTTTTTTTTACTTATTCTATTTTGTGTAAGCGGCATAGTGCTAAATCATGTTGACTGGTTAAAAAACGATAAAAACAACGGCCAAATTACCGCAGCAATTCCAGCTGAACTACTTGTAAAAGCACAAACAGAATTAAACACTCTACCTACTATTTATCCTCAAATAGAAGCTTACCTAGCCAAGCAATATGGGCTGAATAAAGTAAAAAGCATTGAATGGGAAAAGCAAGATTCATTGGTCATGCTCGACTATCCATTACCAGCAGGCTACGCCTACGCAGAATTTGATTTTATTAGTGGCGAATTGTTACTCGATTATCAAACTGGGGGGTTTTTAAGTGTAATTGGCGACCTACATAAAGGTCGTTACAGCGGTGAAGTATGGAGCTGGGTTATTGATATATCAGCAGTGCTGATGATCCTATTTGCCATCACCGGCATGATTATTTTATTTCAAAATAGAAAAAAACGCTTAGCAGGAATATGGATAACCGCATTAGGTGTAGCAACACCTATTGTTATTTACCTGTGTTGGGTACCACAAATAAAAGGAGTGTCTTAATGTTTAAAATTAAACCATGGCTAAGCATCACGCTGTTAGTCGCCGCGCTATTTCAAATTAATGCTCATGCACAATCGCCAAGGTTAGAAGTTGAATTAACCCTCGCCGATTTAAACGTGCAACCTTACCACCGACCTTATGTTGCTGTATGGCTGGAAACACCAGAGCGCAAACACGTAACAACGCTTGCACTATGGGTTCAAAAAGCAGAATGGTTTAAAGATCTACGCCAATGGTGGCGCAAAGCCGGTAAAGGTAATGCTCAGTTTGATGGTGTCAGCGGCGCAACCAAGCGTGCCGGCACATATACAATTAGTTGGGATGGCAACGATCTAAACGGTAACCCTGTAACGCCCGGTAAATACCTACTTAATATTGAAGTTGTGCGCGAAGAAGGTGGCCGTGATTACAGCCGCATTGAGCTTGATTTAACCCAATCACAGAAAATAACTATTGAAGGTAAAAACGAATTTGCGACCAGCTTTGTCACTGTAAGCGCTAGGTAGCCCTACTTATCATTCAAATTTAAAGGAAAAATAATGAACGTTAATTTATCAAAAATTGCATTAATAGGCGCACTGAGTTTATCGGCGCTTGTATCAACAGCGGCAAGCGCACATGCCCGTTGGTTACTACCTTCGCACACTTCGCTTTCTGGCGATAAAGCGCATTACGTTATGATTGACGCAAGTATTTCTAACGAAATTTTTGCACCTGATAAAGCATTTCGTCCAAGCACAAAAGGCGCAGAGTACGACGATACTCTGCTTATGGCACTTGCCCCAAATGGCGAGCAAGTTACCGATACCATTCGTGCCTATTACCTAAAACGCAAAAGCTCTGCTGCAGTAAAACTTCAGCAACAAGGCACTTATCATATTGCGATGACGCAAAAACCTATGTACATGACATTTTACAAAAATGCAGCAGGTGAGCGAAGCCGCGTATTCGCTAAAAAAGATGATGCCAACTTACCTAAAGACGCCAGCGATATCACCACAATTAAAACCATCTCTACTGTTGATACCTTTGTTAGCCATAATGGCACGTCTAAACCGGCACTATTAGGTCAAGGCCTAGAGCTAAGCGGCCCAACCCATCCAAACGATCTATTTGTTGGTGAGCAAGCACGCTTTCAACTACTAAGCGATGGCAAGCCGGTTGGCGAAGGGATTGAAATAAGTATTTTAAAAGGTGATACACGTTACCGTAATAGCCGTGGTGAGATTAAAGTAACCACAGATAAAGACGGTTTTTTTGCCACTACTTGGCAACACCCTGGTTTATACCTAATTGAAACGTCTCAAAAAGTAACAGTTAATGAAGCTGGCGTAGACGTAGGTCGCTATGCACTATTTACAACCCTTGAAGTAGCACCTGAGTAATTATTAAATATTATTTATTAGGCCAAGCAAATAGTTTGGCCTTTTTTTATCACTTAGTCTGCCATTTTCTCTGCATAAATCGGCATATTCTTAATATTTTTCACTTTTCGCTCTATCCTCATTTTAGCCTAGTATTAGGATCACTTCTTTTTATAAAAATAGTTGAATAACATAGTCAATTTAGATCTTTGCGGTGCACTAGCCGCTTCTATATGATGCGCACTTTTCAAAATCTTCAAGGCACGCTTAATGACTTTTCAGCATTTATCAGCTAATAAAAAATTAGCACTTAGCTTGGCTATTACCACCGCACTTAGCGCCTCTTTTTCAGTTGCGAATGCGGCTGAGCAAACTAACCAAGTGGAAGAGAATATCGAAGTAATTTCAGTAACAGGCACGCGCCGCAGCTTACGAAGTATTGCGCAAAGTACCGTGCCTGTGGATATTATTAGCAACGACGATATGGCAAGCACAGGTCAACTTGAAATTAGCCAAGTGCTTGCTAACCAAGTACCAAGCTTTAACTACCCAAGTGCCACACTGTCTGATGGTACCGATCATGCTCGCCCAGCGGTTTTAAGAGGCCTTGCACCTGATCACACTCTAGTGCTTATTAATGGTAAACGTCGCCACTCTGGTGCGTTATTAAACTTAGGCGGTACGGTTGGTCGCGGCTCTACCGCGGTTGATTTAAACATGATCCCCACCTCTGCAATTAAGCGTGTTGAGGTACTACGTGATGGGGCAGCAGCACAATATGGTTCTGACGCCATTGCGGGTGTAATCAATATTGTCTTAAAAGATGCAACCGAAGGCGGTAGTGTTAGCGTAACTTATGGCCAATACGACAGCCAAATGGCCGGTGTACCACAACTAAATAGCACTTATGCTGATGAAAACGGTAACCTTGCTTTTAATTTAGGCGACGATCGTCAGGTTAACGACGGCAATACCCGCACAATTAGCGCAAACTCTGGTTTTTCACTGGCAGACAATGGTTTTTTAAACGTTTCGATTGAATACCGTGATAACGACTCAACTCAACGCTCTGGTTTTGATCCGCGTGAACAATACAACCGCCTAGATGATGGCAGCCTAGACCCACGCGAATTTACAATCAACCGCTATAATCATCGTTTTGGTAAAGCTGAGCTTGAAGATTACGCGTTGTTTTATAACATGGGATACGACTTAGATAACGGCTTTAATGTTTATTCGTTTGGTAGCTATTCTGAGCGTGAAGGTAACTCGGGCGGATTTTACCGCCGCGCAAAAGACAGCCGCAATGTTTTAGAGCTATACCCCAATGGCTTTTTGCCACAAATTGCTACAGACGTAAAAGATTACTCGCTGGCATTTGGTTTACAAAGCGAGAGTGGCGATTGGGCATGGGATGTAAGTACTAACTATGGTCGAAATGACTTTGGTTTAGGGGTTGTAAATAGCCTAAATACTTCGCTAGGTACTAATAGCCAAACTGAGTTTGATAACGGCGCCATGGTTTACGATCAATTTTTAGTTAACTTTGATGCAAATACCACCGTTGATTTTGGCCTACCTGATGATGTGTTTTTCACTATTGGTGCTGAGTATCGCCGTGAAAGCTATAAAATAGAGCAAGGTGAAGAAGCTTCTTATATTACTGCACTTGATAACAACGGCAACCCAATTGCTGCTGGCGGCGCGCAAGTGCTTCCTGGTTTTGGACCACAAAGCGCAACTAACGAAAGCCGTCATAACGTTGCCGTATTTGCTGAATTTGACACTTATTTAACTGATAAGTGGAATGTAGTTTTAGCCAGTCGTTATGAAGATTACAGCGATTTTGGTAACACATTTACTTCAAAATTAGCCACGCGTTACAGTATTACCGACAACCTATCATTACGTGGTGCTGCCAGTACTGGGTTTCGTGCGCCGTCACTTGCACAAAGCTCGTACCGTCAAATATCGACTATTCTTGAAAATAACCAGCCTTTTGAAGTTGGCCTGTTTCCAAGCTCAGCCCCTGCAGCGCAAGCATTAGGTGCAAAACAGCTTGATGCCGAAGACTCGGTTAATGTTACCGCTGGATTTGTTTATACCCAAGGTAACTTTAGTTTAACGGTTGATGCGTACCGCATTGATATTGATGACCGGATCGTACTCTCTGAAAACTTAAGCGGTAACGCTGTGCAGCAAATTCTAGCCAATGCGGGCGAGCTAAATACCGAAAGTGTGCGTTACTTTACTAACGCCATAGATTCGCGCACGCAAGGTGTTGATATTGTGGCAACGTACACGCTTGATTTAAATACATTGGGTGATCTGCGCTTAAACGCAGCAGCAAACATTAATGACACCGAAGTGACTCATGTTGATGCAAACCCAAGCGAGCTAAGTTCTTTAGGTGATGACTACGTGGTATTTGCCCGTCGTGAAGTCGGTCGTTTTGAGCAAGGCACACCCGATAACAAGCTAAACCTATCAGCCGTTTGGAGCTTTAACCAATGGCAAACAACCTTGCGTGCAACTCGCTATGGGGAAGTGGCAGATATTTCAACTACCAGCGATGGTGATGAATATTTAGATGCCAAATGGATCACTGATTTAGAAGTTGCTTATCGCCCTAATGATGCGTGGAAGTTTGCAGTAGGTGCAAATAACCTATTTGATCAGTATCCACAAGCAACGGTAGATAACATTGGCTACTCTAATTTTGGACAAATATTTCCATACACGCCTTATACACCCTACAGTTTAGATGGGCGCTTTTTATACGGTAACATTACTTATAGCTTTTAAGTAAACATCAATTAAAAATAGAGTAATTACAAAAGGATGCATCGCGCATCCTTTTTATTAACATTTAGTCTTTTTCACCATATTTTGGCATTTTATCTTTTTAGCAATCACTGTCATTTCATATAAAACAATAACTTACATTTCGGTCTCATTTTTGCTCTATACTTTGTATATTAACTAAAATAATCAATATCAAAGGACTAAACATGAGCGCATCAACTCTATTCAACTTCACTAAGCCCGTTTCACTAATTAGCGGTATTTTATTACTCAGCGGTTGTGTATTTCATATATCGCCTAGCGTTGCGTCGGTAAAACAAACACAACAACTTACATTACCTAGCAATAACCTTGAATACCTAGACGTACTAAGCGGCGCAGGTTCACTTAAAATAACAGGCTCATCAACAGCAACCAGTATTAGTGTTAACGCCACTATATACACTGCCGACATTGACGATGAATACGAACTCACACTCGAGCAAAACGGTACACAAGCAAAGCTTATTGCACAAAACAAAAGTAATACTGGAATTACCTTTTACAGCGGTCAATCACCAAGTATTGATTTAGTGGTCACTGTACCTAACAAGCTAAATTTAGATATTAACGACGGCTCAGGCGATATTGTTATTAACGCGATGCAAAGCAATATTGATGTAAAAGATGGCTCTGGCAGTATTGATATTAATAGTGCTAAAAACTTAAATATTGACGATGGCTCGGGCAGTATTTACGTAAAAAATGTAGTCGGCGATTTAGCATTAAATGATGGTTCAGGTAGCATTGATATTGATAATGTCAGTGGTAATGTCGCAATTGAAGATGGCTCTGGCGAAATACAAGTC
Source organism: Pseudoalteromonas sp. S1608 (assembly GCF_005887265.1). Classification (GTDB taxonomy): domain Bacteria; phylum Pseudomonadota; class Gammaproteobacteria; order Enterobacterales; family Alteromonadaceae; genus Pseudoalteromonas; species Pseudoalteromonas undina. Next base: position 39,564 of record NZ_PNDK01000027.1, on the reverse strand, counting down.
ACTAATGTAACAGGCGCATTAAACGTTGAAGATGGCTCGGGCGGCATAACTATCAAGCATATTAATGGCGCAGTTACCGTAGACGATAACTCTGGAGATATGCTGATTGAACATATTGACTCAAGCGTAACTATTGAAGATGGCTCTGGCGATATTCGCGTTAATCACGCTAAAGGGCTAACTATTACAGAAGCAGGCTCTGGCGATGTTAGCATCGATAATATCTCTGGTTCAGTAAAGCTAGACTAATAATCTAATTTTGCTTTCGAATTATATAAACGGTCAATTAATTGACCGTTTTTGGTTTTGTATAATCAATAGTGTGGTCACAGCTGCCATCGTTTTCACAATCATTTATTCCATCGCCATCGCTATCCCAGCTTGGGTGCATAGTTTTTACAGGCATGGCTACATCTGCATGTTTAATAATGGTTAACTTATAATCGCTTGTTTCACCACGTCTCGCTGCATTACGCATTAAATAAACTCGCACAACATAATCTCCATCTGTGCTGAGTTGATATTTAGCTTCATGCCCTTCTATTGAGCCAATAAATACGGCTTCATTACTGTCTAAGGGCAAAATATTAAAGTAGTTACTTAAATTTGAAGGAGTCAGGGTCACATTCAGAATTTCACCTGCTTTTGCACTAACTAAATAGTCATTAAATTCATCACCAGTAATTTGCTGTTCAAGCTCAGCTCGCTGTGGTTCAAACTCAACCTTGTACTGTTGAGCTTGCACCGTTTGTGTCAATACCGCAGCAAACACAGTGGTCAGCATAATTTTTAAAAGCAGCTTAATACTCATTTTAGTTCCTATAAGAAACATATTATTAAATTTAATGGTACACAATAAAGTAATACCAATTCGCTTAATTAAGTGAGCTATTTTGAGGGAGGGCAATCGTGTCGATAGCAAGGTAAAACATTGTTATTTAGTTGTTCTAAAAGAGAAGTTTTTAACGCAACTAACATCTGGTTTACCCCTTCAAAATGATTAAATAGTATTGCGGATTAGTATGCGTTAATAATGTTTCTTTCACAATTAACTCAAACTTAATTTATAGTAGTATCAAAATAACTCCTAACCTCAAGAGAGCACCCCATGCTAGAAATTGCTTTAATTTACTTAGCCGCCGCTATCGTTGCAGTTCCCATAGCAAAACGACTTGGGCTTGGCTCTGTGCTGGGTTATTTAATTGCCGGCATTTTGATAGGCCCTTACGCATTAGGAGTTGTAGGTGACCAAACCGATGTAATGCACTTTGCCGAATTTGGCGTAGTGATGATGCTATTTTTGGTCGGCCTTGAACTGCAACCTTCGCGTTTATGGACTCTGCGCCACTCAATTTTAGGGCTTGGCGGATTACAAGTGGTATTAAGTGCAGCAGCTATTTTTGCTTTTTGTTATTGGTTTTTTGCTATGCATTGGCAAACCGCACTGGCTATAGGCTTAATGCTCGCGCTATCTTCAACGGCTATTGTGCTGCAAAGCCTTGAAGAAAAAGGCTGGTTAAAGCAAGAAGCTGGGCAAAATGCATTTTCAGTTTTATTATTTCAAGATATTGCGATTATACCTATTTTAGCGCTACTCCCCTTACTCGCTTTTGCACCACAAGGTAACTCAAAAGACGTTAACGACTCCATCATTGCTAGCTGGCCTATTTGGCAACAAGTAGGGGTTTCTGTTGCAGTTATTGCCGCTATTATTGCTGGCGGTAAATATGTATCGGCACCACTGTTTAGATACATCGCGCAAACCCACATGCGTGAAATATTCACAATTTTTGCATTGTTTTTAGTGGTGGCTATTTCGCTAGTGATGCAAAGTATTGGCTTATCACCCGCACTCGGTACTTTTTTAGCCGGTGTTGTATTGGCCGAAAGTGAATTTAGACACGAGCTAGAAGCCGATATAGAGCCCTTTAAAGGCTTATTACTGGGGTTATTTTTTATCACGGTTGGCGCATCAATTAATTTTGAATTGCTGTTTAACCAGTTCAGTATCGTGATTGCCTTAGTGGTGTTATTAATTGTCATTAAAGCCTGCATTTTATTTGCCCTTGCTGTCACATTTAATATCAGCTCAAAGCAAAAACTCTTGTTTACTCTAGCACTCGCACAAGGTGGAGAATTTGCGTTTGTACTTTTAAGCGTGACCACCACATTAAGTATTTTAACTCCAGAGCAAACCAGCCTAGTGACCTTAGTGGTTGCGGTATCTATGCTAATAGCCCCTTTACTCCTGATGTTTTATGAACAACTACAAAAACGAAGTAGTAGCACTAAGCCCGAGTTTGATAAACCAGAACAAATAAGCACAGCAAAACATGTGATCATTGCCGGATATGGCCGTTTTGGGCAAATAATGGGACGTTTATTACATGCGCAAGGCTACGAAATTACCGTACTTGATCACAGCCCAAGCCAAATAGAACTGCTGCGCCGCTTTGGTAATACCGTATTTTATGGTGATGCAGCACGCCAAGAACTGCTTGAAGCAGCAGGCGCGCACACAGCACAAATGCTGGTTGTTGCAATTGATAACCCTGATAAAACCATTGAGATTATTAAGCTGGCGCATAAAAACTATCCACAATTAAAAATAGTAGCGCGTGCCATAGATCGCCGCCATGCATACCAATTACTTAATTTAAAAGTAGATGCATTTAACCGCGAAACCGTCGACTCAGCCATAAACTTAGCCATAGAATCGTTGCAATTGCTTGGTAATAGCAAAGAAGATGCTGAACGTGCTGGTAAATTATTTAGAGATCACGACCGTGCAGCGGTACTGCAACTTGCCGAACTATGGGGTGATGATGCCAGTTATGGTGTGGCTGTGCGTCAGCGTATGGAGGATTTAAAGCAAGTATTACAACAAGATAAACAAGCACGGCAAAACTTAAATACCTGTGACGCCAACGACTATAAAAATGGCTTAACCGAGAGCACGGTTAAGCCAAAAAATGCTAATGATGATGCCCACCTTGAATAGCCTCGCCTTGCTGATTATAAAAACCAGTAGCGCCGTGCTCTATAAAACCAAGGTTAATCATTTTAGCTAAAAATGGATCGCTTTCGTTATCGCCAATATCCGCGTAATCGGTGGTTTGAAAGTTATCCCATTTTGCAAACTGAGCCTTAATTGCAGGTGTATCACTGTTTACATCATTTAAGCTAAGCAAGGTTTGAGTATCACTTTTTTTATTGGTCACACTAAAAGTTTTAACTAATTTTGCTTGCGGGAGAAAAGCCAGCTTAAATTGGTTATCGCCCTCATTAAGCACGTAATTTTTTACCTCATTACAACCCTCACCTTGTGAACTGACTAGGGTCATTTTTGCAATTAAATGGTTATCCACCAGCTGACTTTTAGCACTCCAATTTTGCACTCCACGTACCTCCGATGGTTGGTACTCAATACCGCGTTGTTCGGCATTAAAGTAACGAATAGGACGAAGCTGGTTATTACTTAGCTGCTGCCAAAGCTCGGTTAGTGTTTCACTTTGATGCGCCACCTGCTGATTGTTTCGCCAAAGAGTAAGTGACTGGGTGCTGTGCTGCGATTTGTGCTGATTGGTAATTTTATAGTCGGCTTTTAGTTGCGCAGCATCAATGTCGCACTGCTGGGCGAGCGCACTCGTGCTGGCCAGTGCTGAGAATATAAATAATAGCTTTTTCATTGAGGTAATCTCTTAGTTAAACATTACTTTATGACTCTAAAATAACGCTTAATAATGGCATTTGTATGACACAAAAAAAGCCCGCACAATGTGCGGGCTGTCTGTTTTGCTAGTTAATTTATTGCGCTACTTTTTCATCCGCCGCTTTTACAAAGTCTGCGGCAAAGTCCATAACATGGAACAAAAAGCTTTGCTCATTAGTGCCTGTTACTAAATGCGCACCAGGTCCGGTTGCATACACACCCACATCTTCACCCGCATGGGTTTCTGATGATAGTGGCACAAGTGCTTCTTGGTGAAAGCCCGGCGTTGTAGTATCAACATTGCTTAAATCAACGCGCCCTGTAACGGGTGCAAAGTTATATCCTTCATCTGCATCGGTTTCATTACCTAAGTCTCTAAAGCCACCACCATTAGTGTAGCCAACCGTAGTATAAGGCATATCATCGGCAGCTAAACTTGGCTCTGTTTGGCCTACACCAACCACTTTACCCAATATTGGGTTACCACGCTTAGGGTAACCCGCAATGGTAAATACATGGCTGTGATCGGCCGTGACCACGATTAGTGTTTCTTCTGGGTTAGTATTTTCCATCGCCACTTTTACTGCATTCGCTAACTCAATAGTGTCGTTTAATGCATTGTAAGCGTTACCCGCATGGTGGGCGTGGTCAATGCGGCCCGACTCTACCGTTAAGAAAAAACCTTTATCATTGTTATCTAAAACATTAATAGCTTTTTCGGTCATTTGCGATAGCGAAGGCTCGCCAGCGATATCGTTACCGCGGTCAGCTTCGTATTGCATGTGCGATTCGTTAAATAAGCCAAATACCTTTGTGGCATCATCGCTAATGGCATCAAACCCAGTTTGATCCATAACGTAAGTACCAGTAGGGTAAGTTGTTTGCCATTCTGTCACTAAATTACGCGCATCAGTACGGTCACCTTCAACAGCACTCACCGCATCTGCAGAATTAAAGGCTGCATCTTTAGGTAAAAAATGACGACGCCCGCCACCCATAACCACTTCGATTCCGTCTACATCAACACCACTAAAACGGGCTTCTAAGTTCTTTTCAAAATTAACCAGCTGTGAAGCAATATCTTCACAATTGGCTGACTCTGAAGCTGGCATATCTGAAATATCTTCCCAGTTACGATCAGCCGACTTAGCATAAGTTGCCGCAGGCGTTGCATGGGTAATACGTGCCGTAGAAACAATACCGGTAGATTTACCGGCAATTTCAGCAAGCTCTAACGAAGTAACAAGCTCATGCCCTTTGCCTGATGCACAATTACCACGCTCAACTGCTTCATCAATACCAATTACACCCACATCGGTTTTTACACCAGAGGCCATTGCTGTCATCGTACCGGCAGAATCAGGTGTTTGTGCATCTACGTTATAAGTTTTTACAAACCCAGAATACGGCATAGTTTCAAAGCTTAATTGGTGATCTTCACCCATTTCACCCTGCAATTGCCCCGCTAAAATACGCGCTGCCGTTATAGTAGAAATACCCATACCATCACCAACAAATAAGATCACGTTTTTCGCTTTACCTGACTCTGTTACTACCTTACTTGCTGCATCTTGCGCACTAGCAAGTTTAGTTTGTGCGTCGCTAAACCAAGCATTGTTACTTAATGAAGCGAGCTGTTCACTCGTTAATGAGGTAGCTGGGTCGTTACATACTAAGTTAGTGTGCGTTACTTCGCTGCTCTCTAATTGCCCATTAGTATTAGTATCAACACCGCTTTGCGTTTCTACGCCGCCATTAACACATTGTGCTGAGCCTACTGCGATTTGGTTATCTACCGCTAAAATATTATTACTGTTTTTGTCGTCATCACTCGAACACCCAGTTAATGCGACCATTACTGCTAAAGAAAGTACTGTTAATTTATTCATGTGAGCCGCCATTATTGCTGAGTTAGTTCAAGAGCTTGATTAATTAAATGAAATACAACGTTTTGTTCTATAACACCTTGAGCAAGGTGAGCACCTGGGCCCATTGCATGTAATGAAATATCTTCACCTGCATGCGTTTCAGAGCCAAGTGGAACAGTAGCCTCTTGGTGAAAACCTGGCGTATTTGTATCAACACCATTTAGCTCAACACGTCCTGCAACCGCAGCTGTTTCATAGCTTGCCTCTGCATCTGTTTCATCAACTAAGTTTCTAAAACCGAGGCCATTTGCATAACCTACTGTGGTGTATGGCATGTTATCAGCAGCTAGCGTTGGTGTAGTTTGGCCAACACCAACCACTTTACCTAAAATTGGGTTACCACGTTTCGGGTAACCTGCAATAGTAAACACATGGCTGTGATCGGCTGTAACTAAAATAAGCGTTTCTTCAGGGTCGGTGTTATCAACGGCAGCTTGAACGGCTTGTGCAAATTCAATAGTGTCGTTAAGTGCGTTAAAAGCATTACCCGCATGGTGAGCATGGTCAATACGGCCAGACTCTACGGTTAAGAAAAAGCCTTTTTCGTTTTTACCCAGTACATCAATCGCTTTAGTTGTCATATCGGTAAGCGACGGCTCACCAGCTATATCGTTGGCACGGTCAGCTTCGTATTGCATGTGCGATTCGTTAAATAAGCCAAAGACTTGGGTTGCATCATCGGCAATAGCATCAAACCCAGCTTGATCCATCACATAAGTGCCATTTGGATATTGTGTTTGCCATTCAGTAACAAGGTTGCGCTCATCAGTACGATCGCCTTCTACGGCGCTCATTGCATCATTTGAATTTGCAGATGCATCTTTAGGTAAAAAGTGACGACGGCCGCCACCCATTACAAAGTCTAAGCCATCAACATCGGTACCTATAAAACGCGCTTCTAGGTTTTTTTCAAAGTTAACTAGCTGTGAGGCAATATCTTCACAGCCTGCATTAACTGCTGCCTCTGGCATGTCTGAGATATCTTCCCAGTTGCGATCAGCCGATTTAGCATACGTTGCACCCGGTGTCGCATGAGTGATACGTGCAGTTGAAACAACACCGGTAGCTAAGCCTTTAATTTCAGCCAGCTCCGTGGCTGTTAATAACTCATTACCGATAGCCGTTGCACAGTTACCTCGTTCAACCTTCTCATCAACCCCAATAACACCCACATCGGTTTTTACCCCTGAGATCATTGCTGTCATAGTGCCTGCAGAATCGGGAGTTTGTGCATCTACGTTGTAGGTTTTAACTTGTGCTGAATACGGGAATTTTTCAAAGCTTAAATAGCCTTCTTCACCGAGCTGGTTGTTTCGTTGACCTTGTAAAATACGCGCCGCTGTTAAGGTAGAAATACCCATGCCATCGCCAACAAATAAAATTACATTTTTAGCTTTGGTGCTTTTAACCGCTTGTGCTTGCGTTGTTTTAGTTGTTAGTTTTGTTTGTGCGGCACTGTACCAGCTGCTGTCTTTTTGACTTTGCGGTAGAACATTGGCATGACTAACGGCACTAAACGCACAGGTAAGTGCGATTGCCGCAGCGACTTTTTTAATTTTCATCCGTAATTCCCATTATGTAGTGGTTATTTTTAAAAACTGTGAGCTCAAAAACATCAACCGCTGCACTATAGGAAATAGATGTTACTAATAAAGGTAATTTTAATGACAAGAAGGTGACAGCCAAATTTTATATCAATAACACCTACTTTGTATTTCCATCGACTGCTTAACCCTTCTCATAATATATGTAACAGCTCTATAAAAGCACGTCACAATATATTAGTTTATTGATCTCGTGCTTGAGCATAAGCCAGCTATTGCCTACAATAGCGCATAATTAATTCAACGCAGATCACCAATATGACTGATACAAACAAACCAGAATTACCAAATCAACTGTCTATTAACCCACGTAGCAAATTTTATGTAGAAGAAGTATTTGAGCATGAAATCGGTATTACACTTAACGGTAAAGAGCGTTTTGACGTTGAAGAGTACTGCATCAGCGAAGGTTGGATAAAAGTAGCGGCACCTAAAGCGCTAGACCGTCGCGGCCAGCCATTACTTATGAAAGTAAAAGGCACTGTAGAAGCGTTTTACAAGTAATAGCTTACTTGTAAAAAGAAAAGCGACACCTTACTGGGTAGTCGCTTTTTTTGTGCCTGTTCAAAACATGTTGAACTTTTTTCATACTCAACCTGATGAAGTTTCATTATGAATTTTCAAAAAGTATGTTTGAATAGCTTTAATTATTTAGACGTATAGAAGTCCATTATGAGCAAGTTAATAATATTAGATGGCGGCATGGGTCGTGAACTCAAACGCATGGGCGCGCCGTTTTCACAGCCACTGTGGAGTGCGCAAGCTTTAATAGAAGCACCGCAATGTGTAACCCAAGCACACCAAGGTTTTATAGATGCTGGCGCTGAAATAATTACTGTTAACAGCTATGCATGTGTACCCTTTCACTTGGGTGAAACGCTTTACCAAGCAAAAGGTGCTGCGCTTGCTGAGCAGGCAGCGGTTATTGCAAAAAAGGTGACTCAAAACGCAAAGCAAACGGTACTCGTTGCCGGTTCACTGCCTCCTGCCTTTGGCTCGTATCGTGCTGATTTTTTCCAAAGTGATCGCGCATTTACTATTTTAGATACCCTGTATAAAGCACAAGACGAATATGTAGATATCTGGATTGGTGAAACCATATCAAACATTGAAGAAGCGCGGGTAATGGCAAGCGTACTGAAGAATTCAAACAAGCCATGTTATTACGCATTTACCCTAAGTGATGAAGTAAGCGAACAAGCGACATTGCGCTCTGGTGAATTAGTATCAGACGCTATCCTAGCACTACTCGAATATAAAATAGCGGGCATATTCTTTAACTGCTCTATTCCCGAGGTTATTGAACAAGCGCTGCGCGACACTAATCGCGTGCTAAAACAGCAAAATAAACATGTTGATTTAGGGGCATTTGCGAATGGTTTTACACCAATCGCCAGTGATTATAAAGCCAATGAAGGCTCGCAAGGTTACCGCGATTTATCACCTGCTGAGTATGTAGCATTTGCTAAACAATGGCATAGCCTAGGCGCAACAATTATTGGCGGCTGCTGTGGTATTGGCCCCGAATTTATAGCAGCGCTGGTAAAGTGGAAAAGCGACATTAAAGCGATTTAATATCAATTATTTAACTATAAAAGCATCGAAAATCCATTGCGAGCTTATTGACTGCTTCCCAATACCCAATCAAGCCCTTGTATTGCGGTGGTTGGGAATGCGGTTGCATGCTGTGCCCCTTCAATAACAACACTTTTTAATTTTATATTATCACTATTGAGCGCATTAATTTTTTTCACAAGTTGCGCTGCGCCTTCAACCATATTTTGCCCTTCACCAAAGGCTGGAGTTTCCTTTGCCCCAACAGATACATAAACCTTTATTGGCATTTGGGGCTTATTCGCTTTTAACGCTAGCAGTGCATTATTATCAAACCAAACCGACGGGCTGCCAATAATATAATTGCTAAATAGCTCAGGCATCGTAAATAAAACAGCGGCGCCAAATAAACCGCCTAACGAGTTACCTATATACGTTCTTTGCGTGTTGCTTGCTCGGTAACTTTTTTCGATAAACGGCAGCACAGTCTTTTTTAAAAACAGTGCATGATTTTTAGCGTTTCCGGTTTGTTTTTTCCAGTTCAGGGATTGAGTGGGTGTATAATCCCTAACTCGACTACTAGCTCCTCTCGAGCCTTTTTCATAGCCAATCGCCACAATAATAGCCTGTTGCATCTTGCCGCTATTCATTGGAAACCGTGTGGCACCGGCAACGATAGGAAATGCATACGGCGCATCGGTTAAATAAATAACAGGATACGTTTTATTAGGCTGCTCTGAATATGACTTAGGCAATTGAATAAAAATAGAATAAACACGCTTAGTTGAGGGCTCCGTAAGCTCTACAACAGTACTTCTGGGGATTTCGTAAGGGGTATTTGCGCTTAATTTAAAACAGATGAAAACACAAAGTAACAGCAAAAGCTTTAAAGCAGTATTCACTAAATTAGTTTACCTAAAAAACAATATTTATAATTACAATGCCACATAGTCGCTATGTTTAACACTGGCAGTGTTAAACAAGTTCATCTGATTTATCACCTGAACAGGGGCAATTTTCGTTATTTTTTTTAAAACACTGTTGGTAGTTAAACCAATGGGCTAATGCGATAAAAGCGGAGCCAATTAAAGTGAGTGCTTTTTCGGCCACTTCATGGCCTAATAATACTGCAGTTATCAAACAAGCTAGACCAACAACTCCACACGCCATATAACGTATACGTTTGTGCTTTTTACAGCCTAAGCTCAAAGCTAATAAGCTTGTTGGTAATACTACAGCAAGAACCCATAAGTGAAACTGTTCAGCATTTATTTGTAGTACAGCAAAGCTTGGCAACAGCGCTAAAATAACCGGTGTTGCAAAACAATGTACCGTGCACATTAACGAAAGCCCAATGGCAAGCTTATCTGCTGTTGTTTGAGTCAGCTTCATTATTTATCCTTCTTTTTAATTGTGTTAGCGGTACTTTGCTGGCACCCAAAACAAACACCTGAGATTTCTAATTGCGAAGTTGCTGGCGTAAACCCTTTCATTTTCAGTTCCCTAAACAAAGATTTAACCGAATTATTAAGGTCTTTCACCTCACTTGCTTTATTACAAGAGCTACAAATTAAAAACATCGATAGTTGATGCTCTCTATCATCATTAACGTGACTGCACGGTATAAACTTATTTTCTAACTTTAATCTATGTACCAGACCTACCGACTCTAAAAAACCTAATATCCGATAAACGGACATTGCCAAAATCGGTGTATTTATTTGCTTATTAAATTGATCTGTTAACTCATAAGCAGACAAAGGTTTATTTGCTTTCAATAGAATTTCAAATACCTGCTGACGTTTTGGCGTTAATTTTTTTTCAAAGGCTTCACATCTTTTTATCGCAAAGCCCATCATCTCTTTAAATTGCTGCTTATTCATATTACCCACTCTAATGTAGTGGGCTGATGTTTTAACTTTGCCATCCTTGTTGCTCAATGCCTCCGCTGTGGTTTTATCTAAAAATTTATTAACTAGAGATAAATAAATGTAACAACTAACTTTTGCTTTACAGCAAACAGATCCCCCACGAACAACACCTAAACAATGACAGAAACACTTAACGCACTGAATTTAAATAAAAATTCAACTTAAGTTATGTAGGTGAAGTAGCCAAATTATATATCTTGAGTGATTTTTAGTTAATTAACTATTGATACAATATAACATTTCAAGCACAATTGATACAATATAACATTCGCAAAGGAATTCAAATGACACGAAAATCTCAATTAGCTTTGTTTATAGCAGCCCTACTACCAACAAATGCACTTGCAAATACCATCGAAGATGTTGTTCTAAACAACCAAGGTAAAGTGGTGACTAATGCAACTGTAGAAGTTGAAGGCTCAGATATAACAGCAGTAACAGATGCAAGCGGTAAGTTCGTAATAACTGATTTAAAAAGTGGTTTAAAAGAACTTCATATTACCGCCCCTGGTTATGCCCATCTGCATCGAGATATCACATTTAGTGATGATAAAAGCCAGTCAATTACCTTTAACTTAGAACGTTCACCCATTGAAGTAATTGATATTGAAGCGACGCCTATTCACATGTCGGCAATGGAATCCTCGTCTCCCGTTAGCGTGTTATCTGGCGAACAATTAAGACGGCAGCAAGCTGCAACCCTTGGCGATAGCCTTGAAAAACTCCCGGGGGTTAATACTAACTTTCATGCAAAAGTAGCCAGTACTCCTATTATTCGTGGCTTAAGCGGGCCGCGTGTTCTAATTACACAAAATGGCCTTGATGTCAGTGATGTTTCGCGCGTTGGCCCTGAACACTCAGTCGCATCAGAGGCATCAACCGCAAAACAAATCGAAGTATTACGTGGCCCTGCCACATTATTTTATGGCAGCGGCGCCATTGGTGGTGTGGTTAATGTAGTTGATAATCGGGTGCCAACAGATAGCACTACTCGCGGTGAGTGGAATGTAGAGCACAACTCTGTTGATAATCAAAAAATCGCCTCATTTAATGCCACTACTGGCACTGATTCTTTTGCATTTTATGCTGATGCCTTTTGGCGTGAAGCTGATGACTATGAAATACCCGTGGCCGCTGAATTAGCCCACGATGACCATGACCATGACCATGAAGAGCACAGTGGTGATTATACGGTTGCAAACAGTAATGAAGAGTCTGATGGCTTTACCCTAGGGGCCAGCTATTTAATGGACCAAGGTTTTGTTGGGATAGCTGTTGAGCAATTTAATCGTCAATACGGCATTCCAGGCCACACCCATGGTGGCGAAGATGTTAATAGCGCTGAGGAAAGCGTATATGCCGACTTAGAGCAAACTAAAGTGCAGTTGCTAGGTGAATATAACCTTGATAACAAATGGCTTAATAGAGTAAACCTGCGCGCAGGTTTTACAGATTACGAACATGCTGAAATTGAACATGGCGCAGTGGGTACCACGTTTGAAAATGAAACCAATGAGTTACGCGTAGACTTAATGCATAACCCGTTTGCGCAGTGGAATGGTGGTTTGAGCTTTCATTACAAACACAGTGATGTTGAAGCGCAAGGCTCTGAGGCATTCACACCACCGTCACAAACACAAAGCTTTGCTATAGCACTGATGGAAGAAAAACACTTTGGTGACTTTTTAGTGCAATTAGGTGGCCGAGTTGAACGGGTAACCATCGATGCTGATAACGTGTTACTACCTAACATAGATGCACACGCACACAATGACACCGGTGTTCATGACGATCATGCTCATGAAGAACATGCCGGCAATACTCGCGTATTTGACGTAGAGCAAGAATTCACTCCTGTCAGTTTATCAACGGGTGTTGTGTGGGATTTCGCACCTAGTTACAACTTAGGCTTGTCGGTATCTCGTTCTGAGCGTGCTCCTTCGGTGTCTGAGCTATTATCATTCGGCCCTCACATTGGAACTGGTACTTATGAAGTAGGCGCACTATTTGATATTCATGAAGACGGCCATTTTGGTTTATCTGAGCAAGCGCTTGACCTAGAAACAGCAAACAATATTGATTTAACGTTTCGTAAAACCCAAGGTGATATTGGTTTCATTCTTAATGCTTTCTACAACCAAGTCGACAATTATTATTACCAAATCGACACAGGCCTATTCGCCGAAAGCGGCCACGACCATGGTGATGAAGAAGGCCATGATCACGACCACTCTTCTGAACTCCCTGTTTATTTATTTAAAACAGATGACGTAATTTTGCATGGCTTTGAAGCCCAATTTGCATGGCAGTTAACCGATGAGTTTAAAGTTGATTTATTCTCAGATTACGTTCGTGCACGCCTTAAAGACGGTGGCGATTTACCGCGCACACCACCGCTACGTTTTGGTACTGAGTTTAGCTACCAAACAAATAAGCTGAGTGCGCACCTCCACGTAACTCGTTATCAAGAGCAAGACCGTACCGCGCCAGAAGAAACAACCACAAACGGCTACACCATACTTGATGCCAGCGTTTCATATGAATTATCAGTGCTAAATCAAGATGTGTCTGTGTATCTACGTGGCACTAACTTAACAGACACAGAAGCGCGCGTGCATAGCTCATTTTTAAAGAATATAGCACCACGTCCAGGTCGTAGCTTTGCACTAGGTATTCGCGGTTACTTTTAAGCGCTAAAAAATTATAAATAAAGGAAATTAACATGACTAAACTATTCAAATTAAAATTAATTGCACTGGCAATAAGCAGCACATTAATCACCGCTTGTGGTGATGCAGAAACAAACATTGTCGAAAAAGACCCAATAGAAGTACCTGATGACGGCCACGATCATGGCGATGGTGGCGACCACGGTGATGAATACACTATTGATTCATTAGGTAGGCTTGCGATACTTGCTGGCGATAGCAACGAAGCGAACTTTTTCGACTTAGACGACAATGAGCTTCTTGATACATTCACTCTTACTAATGATTCAAACACGCTATCGTCGTCGCCTGACTTTCGTTATGCCGTAATTGCTAGCCGCGCTCAAGATTACCTCGGCTTTATAGACGGTGGCTTATGGCGTGAAGATCACGGCGCACACCTTCATGATTACGAACAAAGCCCTGAGTTTAGCAGTTATGAGCTAACTAGCGGCAGTCGCCCTACTCACTTGGTAAAGCACGATGGTAAATTAGCGGTATTTTATGATGGTGATGCAGCATCAGGCACAATTGCGTCTGTTGAAGTATTAACAGATAACGACATAACAAGCGCAACAGCGACCTTACCTGGTATTAGTTACGACATTAATATGCACGGCGTCGCTGAGCCTCGTGGAGAGCATTTATTAGCGACCATTCGCCGCGATGATGCTCAAAGTACATCAAACGCTAAAATCCTGCCTGACCAAGTGGGTGTTTATCATTTTCATGATGGCGAATACGAACTTGAACAAACGTTAGAGTTAACATGCCCTGATTTGCACGGCGCAGCACAAAACCATGATTACGTAGCGTTCGGCTGTAGTGACGGTGTGCTATTAGCCCACCAGCATGATGACGAATATCACGCTGAAAAAGTAATAAATATTGATGCCGTCGGCGACTTACGCATTGGTAGTATATACGGCCATGAGGGCAGCGAAACCTTTATTAGTGTTGCATCTGGTCACGGCGGCGGCCCTGCTGTGATTGTGAGTATAAATCCTGCGAAAGCTGAAATGGAAGAATTTGAATGGCAACTAGCTGATGGCGCAAGCGCTGTTTCTTACTCTTTTTCTGCCAACGGTGAGCACTTTTTAGTTTTAGACAGCCTTGGTTTTTTAAACGTGCTTGAGGCGCATGCGCACGACGATCACATACACTGGGAGCTAGCAGGTCAAGTTGATATTACACAAGAAGACGTAACAACTATGCCTGAAGGCATGAAGTTTAGTATGACAGTAGCGCAAAATGGTCAGTTTGCTTACGTAGCCGACCCAATAGCCCAACACGTTGTGCAAGTACACCTAGAAGACTTAGAGATTGAAGGTGAACTAGAACTTACATTCCCACCAGCCGCAATCACTTGGTTAGGTATTGCACAAGAGGAAGAACACGCACACGAACATTAATTTTATATCTGTATTTACTTAAAGGTTGGCGCTTTTTGCCAACCTTTTTTATTCACATTTTGTAACAGACCTTTTATCGTAAGTGCATCGCTATTTTTCACCTTATTGTTATGATGGGATAGCTATTAATATAGGATGTAATTCCATGAAAAAACTAACAACATTGGCTCTTGCCTTGGCTGCAGCAATCGCGCCGGGTGTATCGGCCTATGAGACTAAAGACACTCGTTTACTCCGCTTTCCAGATATCCATAACCAAACCGTTACCTTTGTCTACAGTGGCGATATTTATATTGCGAATACGCAAACAGGCGAAAGCAAACGCTTAACCGACCATATTGGCTTTGAAACATTTCCTAAGTTTTCCCCTGACGGTAAGCGCATTGCATTTTCAGCCGAGTATAACGGTAGCCGACAAATTTATGTGATCAACAGTGACGGTTCAAACCTAAAGCAACTTACTTATTATAATGACGTTGGCCCAATGCCACCGCGTGGAGGTTTTGATTACCGCGTTTTAGATTGGACCGCCGATGGTAAAAATGTGGTATTTAGAGCTAACCGCACACCATGGGGAAAACGTATGGGCCGCCCTTACATGGTTCCTGCAGATGGCGGACTTGAACAGCCATTAGCGATTCCAGAAACTGGTGGCGGCATGCTATCTCCAGATGGCAGCAAATATGTTTACACGCCAATTGATCGAGAGTTTCGTACATGGAAACGTACTCGTGGTGGTCGTGCGCAAGATGTATGGATTTATGATTTAGAAAAAAACACCTCAGAACAACTAACTACAAACCGTGCAACCGACCAGCAACCAACTTGGGTTGGTGACGATATTTACTTTGTGTCTGACCGTGATTACACGCTAAACCTTTACCAGTACCGCAAAGGCAGCGAACCAAAAAAACTTACCAACTATAAAAACTTTGACGTACTTTGGCCTTCAGCTGGCCCAAATGCGATTGTTTATGAAAACGGCGGTTATTTATATCGCTTTGACGCAAAAACACAAAAAAGCGCTAAGCTAAGCATTAACATTGCAGGCGTGCGCCAATACGCAATGCCGTATAGCAAAAATGTTAGCGATTTTATTGATTCTATGTCGCTCTCTCACGATGGTAAACGTGCTGTATTTACTGCCCGTGGTGAGCTGTTTAGCGTACCAATCAAACAAGGGCCTACACGCAACTTATCTTACACAGAGAAAAGCCGCGAAATAGATGCAAGCTGGTCACCAAATGGGCGTTACATTGCTTACCTGAGCGATGAAAGCGGCGAGTACGAAATTTACTTAAAAGATCGCAGTAAAAACAATGCCATTAAGCAACTTACTAGCAATGGTACCATTTGGCGCTTTACGCCTATTTGGTCACCCGATAGCGCTAAGCTATTGTTTGCAGATAAAAACAACACACTTTGGTGGTTAGATGCAAAATCGGGCAAGCAACACAAAATTGATACCGGCATTTACGATGAAGACGGCATTACTCAGTATACGTGGTCGCCTAATAGCCAAGACATTGTGTATGTTAAAAATAACGAAAACCGTTATGCCTCACTGTGGCACTACAACCTTAAAAAAGAAAAGGTGACGCGCCTAACAGACGAAATGAGTAACGAGCAAAACCCAACCTTTTCGCCAGATGGCCAATACCTTTACTTTAGCTCTGAGCGCGACTTTAACCTTGCGTTTAGCAGTTACGAGTTTGACTACATGTTTAACCGCGCCACCCGTATTTATGCGGCCGCAGTAAACGACAGTGTTAAACCGCTTATTGCCTTACAAAGTGATGAAACCACGATTGTAAAAGACGATGACGACGAAAAAGAAGACGACAAAAAAGTTAAAAACGCACTGCAAAGCAGCGACTTTATGCAGCGTGTTACCGCTCTTAACGCGCCAGCGGGCGATTACCGTGGCTTAACCGCAGTAAAAGACGGCGTACTGACGCTTGCTAATGGCGCATTACAACTTATAGGTACCGAGCACGACAGTGAGCTAGAAACAGTCGCTAAAGGTGTTAGCAATTACACTATATCGAGCAACAGCGAACACCTACTTGTACATACAGGTGGCGGTTACAGCTTAATTGAACCTAAGCCAAAACAAGACCTAGACGCAAATAAGCTCGATTTAAGCAAAATGACGCTTAAAATTAATCCGCAAGCAGAGTGGCAACAAATGTATGTTGAGGGTTGGCGTACACTGCGTGACTGGTTCTACGATGAAAACCACCACGGTCAAGATTGGGATGCTATTTTAGCTAAATACCAACCTATGGCTGATGCTATTAGCCACCGCAGCGACCTTGATTACGTACTTAGCGAAATTGCCGGCGAAATTAACTCAGGTCATATTTACGTGCAATCGGGCGATATGCCAAAAGCCGAACGTAAAAATCACGGTTTATTAGGCGCTAAGCTTGCAAGCGACCCATCTGGTTACGTAAAAATAGAGCAAATCTTTAAAGGTGAAAACTGGCATGACGATTTCCGCTCACCGCTGGGGACTACTGGTGTAAAAGCACATAACGGCGATTACATTATTGCGGTAAATGGCCGCTCGGTAAAAGACGTTGCTAACTTTTACGAACTACTTGAAAACACCCAAGGTGAGCAAGTAGAGCTAGTGCTAAACAGCAAACCGCGTAGCAAAGGTGCGTGGCAAGTAACAGTAAAACCGGTAGCCAGTGAGCAAGGTCTACGTTATTTAGATTGGGTTAACTCGCGTGCAGCCTACGTTAATAAGCTATCAAATGGGCGTATTGGCTATGTGCACCTGCCAAATACAGCCTATGAGGGCAACCGCGCCATGTTTAAAAACTACATGCCGCAAACAACCAAAGATGCCATGATTATTGATGACCGTTACAATGGCGGCGGTTTTATTCCTGAGCATATGATCACTTGGCTTGCGCGTAAACCGCTTAACTATTGGAAGGGCCGTGGTGTAGAGCCAACTAAAACACCGCAGTTTGCACACAATGGTCCTAAAGCCATGCTAATAAATGGCTATTCAAGTTCTGGTGGTGACGCAATTCCTTACTACTTCCGCCAAGCTGGTCTAGGTAAGCTAATTGGTACCCGTACATGGGGTGGTTTAATTGGTATTTCTGGTAACCCAAGCCTTGTAGACGGCGGGCAAGTAATTGCTGCTACTTTCCGTATTTTAGATACACAAGGTAACTGGATCATAGAAAACGAAGGTGTTGCACCAGATATTAAAGTAATCGATCGTCCAGAGCTTATTTATAAAGGCCAAGATCCATCAATAGAGCGTGCTGTACAAGAGTTATTAAATGAGCTTAAAGAAAATCCTAAACAACCCTTAGTGATACCACCAGCACCTTCTAAGTTTTAATTTGCTGCATAGCTAAACAAGCTAATACCAATAAAAAAACCCTGCAAATTTGCAGGGTTTTTTATGACTTGGATTTAATGACTTATATGTATTAAGGCTTATCTTTTTCTCCAGCCGCTCCATACATCATCTTCTTGGTTGGCTTTTTTCTTCTTTTTCTTACCTGTACCTTCTGGCTTGGCCATTGGCTTGTCGTTTTTTAGCGCCTCAGCCGCATCGAGGTTGGCTTGGTTTACAGCAAAGCCTGCTACCTCTTCGCGCTCTAAACGTAGTTTGTTTTTCTTTTCGATTATTTTAAAGTGGTGGAAGTCTTCATAATCAATTAACGATAATGCTAGGCCAACTTCACCGGCACGGCCGCTTCGGCCAATACGGTGCATATAATCAGCTGGGCTACGCGGTAAGTTAAAGTTAATAACAACAGGCAGTTTGGCAATATCTAAACCACGGGCTGCTATATCGGTGGCAATAAGCACTTCTATTTCGCCAGCTTTAAATTTTTCAATTACGCGAGTACGCTCGCTTTGGCCTTTATCGCCATGGAATACTTGTGCGTTCACGCCGCGTTTTTCAAGTTTGCTGGCTAAGTGCTCACAATCTTTTTTAGCGTTGACAAAAATAAGTGCTTGGCGCCATTGATGCGCTTTAATTAAGTGCGCTAAAACCGTGGTTTTCTCGCCTTTATTAACCGTAAATACGCGCTGAACTAAAGTGCTTTCGTCTTTGCTTTGTACTTGTATTTCAACAGGGTTGGTTAACAGCTCTTGCGTTAATTGTGTGACTTGCTCTGAGAAAGTCGCTGAAAACAACATGGTTTGTTTTTTAGCAGGCATAAGCGCTAATAGCTCAGCAAGCTCTTCAGTAAAGCCAAGGCTTAACATGCGGTCAGCTTCATCAAGCACTAAGGTTGTTACTTTATCGAGCTTAATCGCATTGCTTGAGATTAAATCGAGTAAACGCCCTGGCGTTGCAACAATAATATCAGCACCGCCGCGAAGTGCTTGCATCTGGGTATTAACCGACACACCACCAAATACCGCCACCGTTTTAATGGCGCCATTAAAATTAGCAGAATACGATTTAACACTATCGGCTACCTGCACTGCCAGCTCGCGAGTAGGTACCAAAATAAGCCCTGTTACAAAGTTGCCTTTGCTCGCTGCTTTTTTAGCACCTTGCGCTAAAAATAGCGTTTGTAGCATAGGCAAAGCAAAGGTTGCTGTTTTACCTGAGCCGGTATTTGCCCCCGCAATTAAGTCACTCCCCGCCAAGATACTTGGAATTGCTTTTGCCTGAATCGGCGTAGGTTGCGTGTATTCAAGGTCAGACAAACGAGCAATTAGCTCTGGAATAAGGCCAAGTTCGTTGAAATTACTAGGATTTGCGGATGAGGTCATAAAAGGTGCGGGCTCATTACTAAAAATAGCCTATAATTTTAGCGTATTTAGCAGCTATTAAGTAGAGGTTAGTGATTTAAATAATATTTAGCTACATGTAATAAAAAGACGCTTGCGCGTCGTTTTTATTTAACAGTAACTAAAAACCCTAGTTACGCTTATCTAGCTCTACCTGTAACCTAGCTTTTGTTTCTTTTAAGTAATTTATATAAGGATATGAGTCATCTGCAATGGCTAATGCAGACTCCATCTGTTCAAGCGCTTGACGAATATCACCTTGCATTTCATAGCCATAAGATAGGGCAGAAAGCGCATCAACTGATTTGGGGTAGTTTTTTATATTGTACTTAAACACCTCTATAGCACGGTTAAACTGCTTGCTGTCCGTTAGGTTGTAACCAAGTAATCTAACAGCACGATCTGGTGGAGATACCTGTTCGCCCCATTGTTGAGATAAATTTTGGTAATAAGCATCAATAGAGGCAACATCGTCAGTTAAAGCACTTATAGGCATTTGTTTAGGTAAAAATAAGTTGTAGTAGGCATTAAATGCCCCTGCAGCAGAAGTTAAGCCATGCGAGATGCCATCAAACGCATCATTAAAAAAGCGTAACCCTCGCGCTTTATGCGATTGCAGTGATTGCTGTAATTCATCATACCTTTCTCGCATTATGCCGGCTTCTTCGCCGATATTGATATAAACGTAACTGTTAAGCTCTTTGTTTTTAGTTATAAACGATTTTGTACTTTTTACCATTGCGCCATAATTCCACCAAACTGCAGGGCTATACGCAATATGCGCTTGAAATAGTTCGGGATTTGCCTGCAACGCGTATAGCGCAAATACACCACCAGCAGATGCGCCAGCAATCACTTTATAGTCATGCGTGCGATAGTTCTTATTTACTAAAGGAATGAGCTCTTGTTCAAAGAACGCTAAAAACTTTGCCGCGCCGCCCCCTTCACCGACAGGCCCTTGTGGCTCTTTATTCACTGTAGGATACATATCTCTAAGTCGATTAGTGTTTTCAATAGCGACAATAATAACCTCAGGCGCACGATTATCATTTTGTAAGCGCTCAATAACAGCACTTGCAAGCGGTATATTACCCGCTCCATCTAAGCGATAAACAACTGGGTATACCTTATTTGGCTGAGCTTGGTAGCTTTTAGGCAATTGCACGACAACTGTGCGTTCTTCGTTTAAAACAGCCGATTTAATAGTGTGCATGAACTGAGAGTCATCATCACTTTGCTGTTTAATGCCAGCTTGTGCAAAGGCACTTTGTGAACTAAAAGCAAAAAAGCTAAAAAAACAAATAACGGTTAATAAACGCATAACTAATCCCTTAGAGAATAATAAGTTACTTAAGCTAACAGAGTTTCAGGCACAAAAAAAGCGCATTGAGCGCTTTTTTTAACATTAATAAAAACCTATAACCTTTTGATTTTACTCAACTGTAACCGATTTTGCTAGGTTACGTGGTTGGTCAACATCAGTGCCTTTAATGACCGCTACATAGTACGACAGTAACTGTAGTGGAATTGTATATACAACAGGGGCAATTACGTCATCTACGTGGTTTACGTTGATTACACGCATTGTGTCGTCTGACTCAAAGTGTGAGTCTTTATCAGCGAATACATAAATGATGCCGCCGCGAGCACGT
This sequence comes from Pseudoalteromonas sp. S1608, assembly GCF_005887265.1. Classification (GTDB taxonomy): domain Bacteria; phylum Pseudomonadota; class Gammaproteobacteria; order Enterobacterales; family Alteromonadaceae; genus Pseudoalteromonas; species Pseudoalteromonas undina. Next base: position 18,281 of record NZ_PNDK01000027.1, on the reverse strand, counting down.
ACTTCTTCTACGTTTGATTTAAGCTTTTCAAGCAATTCGTTGTTTGGTGCTACAACAATAATTGGCATGTCGGCATCAATTAGCGCTAATGGGCCGTGTTTAAGCTCACCTGCTGCATAGGCTTCAGCGTGGATGTATGAAATCTCTTTAAGCTTAAGCGCGCCTTCCATCGCGATTGGGTATTGCGACCCGCGACCTAAAAACAGTGAGTGGTGCTTATCAGCAAACTCTTCTGCAAGGTCTGCAATACCATCAGCCAACAATAGCGTTTCCTCTAATTTAGCTGGTAGCAGTTTAATAGCGTTAACAATCGTGCTTTGATCTAAGCCTTTTTCTTGCGCAATAGACGCAGTAAGCATTAACAAACCAACAAGCTGCGTAGTAAATGCTTTAGTAGAGGCTACACCAATTTCAGCACCAGCTTTGGTCATAAAGGCAAGGTCTGATTCTCGTACAAGCGATGAGCCTGGTACGTTACAAATAGTCATTGACCCCATATAGCCTTGCTCTTTAGCTAAACGCAGTGCAGCTAAAGTATCAGCCGTTTCACCTGACTGTGAAATCGTTACTAGCAGACTATTTTCGTGTACAAACGATTGACGGTAACGGAACTCAGAGGCAATTTCTACGTTACAGCTAACACCTGCAAATTGCTCAAGCCAGTAACGAGCAACCATACCTGAGTGGTATGACGTTCCACAGGCAATAATTTGTACGTGTTTTACGTCTTTAAATATTTGCTGTGCGCTATCGCCAAAGGCATCAATCGCTACGCGGTCGTCGTTTAAACGTCCTTCAAGGGTGTTACGTACTGCAAGTGGCTGTTCATAAATTTCCTTAAGCATGTAGTGACGGTAATCACCTTTGCCTGATGCATCTTGTGTGATGTTTGATTCAACAACTTCACGCTCAACCGCGTTGCCATCTGCATCAAAAATTTCTACGGTGTCGCGAGTAATACGCGCTACATCACCTTCTTCTAAGAAGATAAAGCTGCGAGTCACTGGTAATAATGCAAGTTGATCAGAAGCAATAAAGTTTTCACCAAGGCCTAAACCAATAACTAACGGGCTACCTGAGCGAGCTACAATAATTTCGTTATCATTCGCTTTATCAAACACAACGGTACCAAATGCGCCTTCAAACTGTTTAACGGCAGCTTGAACTGACGCTAATAAAGTGGTGTGCTGCTGACGTAATTGATGAATTAAATGCACCATGACTTCAGTGTCGGTGTCTGATAAAAACTCGTAACCGTCGCCTTTAAGTGCTGCACGCAAACTTGCGTGGTTTTCAATGATTCCGTTATGTACAAGTGCTATTTGATTGCTTGAAACATGTGGGTGAGCATTGGCTTCAGTTACACCGCCATGAGTCGCCCAACGAGTGTGTGCAATACCTGTGTGGCCGCTAACACCAGCTTGTTCAAGTGCTGACTCTAAGTTTACAACCTTACCAACTGCTTTAACTGTATTAAGTGTATTGCCTTCAAGTAAAGCTACACCTGCTGAGTCATAACCGCGGTACTCAAGACGCTTAAGGCCTTCAACTAAGATTTTATTTACTGGACGTTCTGCAACAGCCCCAACGATTCCACACATAGTGTCTCCATTAATTTTTTAATTCTAGCAACTTACGTTTTAGTTGCTATTCCATAATTTCTGCGCAAATTAGTTTTACACCACACGCCTCTATGGCTGCACGTTTATCACTTGCTAAGCCACTGTCGGTTATTAATGTGGTTACTGTTTGCCACGGTAATTCTAAATTTGGTATTTTTCGGCCAATCTTTTCTGACTCAACCAGCACAATAACTTCGCGCGCCGCTTTAGCCATCACTTGGCTTAATCCAACAAGTTCATTAAACGTGGTTGTTCCACGCGCTACATCAATGCCATCAGCACCAATAAATAGTTGATCAAAATCATATGAGCATAGAACATTTTCGGCTACTTGCCCTTGAAACGATTCTGAATGCGGATCCCACGTGCCACCTGTCATCAAAAGTGTTGGCTCATTTTCAAGTGCTAATAAACGCGTTGCTACTTTAATAGCGTTAGTCATAACAACTAACCCCTGCTTTGTAGCCAACTCAGGGATCATTGCTGCAGTGGTGCGCCCACTGTCTATAATAATGCGATTATGATCTTTTATAAGCGATGCTGCCGCTTTGGCAATGGCCACTTTGCGCTTAGAATCAATCTCATCGCTAACAATCTCTTTAGGCAGAGCAATAGCACCGCCGTAACGGCGCAGCAATAAGCCACTTTTTTCAAGCGAGGTTAAGTCTTTTCGAATAGTTACTTCTGATGTTTGAAACTGTTCAGCTAAAATATCGACAGCCACTTCACCTAATTCATTAACTTGAGTGAGGATCAGATGGCGGCGTTGCTGAGTGTTTCGTTTGGTCATAAGTGATTACAATTAAGTTTCGTTTCGAAAGTTAGTGGATTTTAAGCGAAACATAATAAATGGCAAGTGAATGCGTAAAAAAAGCACAGTTTTATTCAAATTATCATCATGCTTAAAGTAGGTTAAGCTAGACACCATTATTTAAGTTAAACAAAATTGATATGCAGTCATTTAATAGTATTAGTAAAGAGAATCTAGCGCAGCGTAAAGCTGTGCACGAAATTTGCCGCTTATTTAATAAAAGCCCCAGTAAAGGTAATTTAAAGCGAATAAAAGAATTATACTCACACTGTGGTGATGGAGTAATTATTGAAGCGGGCTTTCATTGTGATTATGGCTCGCAAATGCATATAGGTGATCGGACTTTTATAAACATTAACTGCACTGTGTTGGATGCGCCAATAAATGAAGGAGCCATAAGCATTGGCGACGATTGTTTAATCGGCCCAAACGTTCAACTTTTGGCAGTATCTCATGCGGTTAACCCCACAGAGCGACTCAATAAAGAAAACTTTGCAGCACCGATTACTATTGGTAATAACGTGTGGATTGGCGCGGGAGTTATTATATTAGCTGGTGTTACAATTGGTGATAACGCTGTTGTGGCCGCTGGGTCGATAGTGACCAAAGATGTGGCTGCGAACACTGTTGTTGCCGGTAACCCTGCTGTAAGAATTAAAGATATTTGAAAAAGGTCTATCGGTATTCTGATAGACCTTTAGTAGGGTTCTTTACTCGTTATTACTCATATCTTAATGTTAACGATGGCCGTGTACTGGCGGCTTTAAAGGCGATGCTCGCAACCGTCAGCCAAGTGATCGCAGCAACACTCACAGCAGCAACCAAATAAACCCATAGCGCTTGATCAACACGCTCATTAAAGTTCGCAAGCCAGTCACCCACCAGCCAATAGGTTAGCGGGTATGCTATGGCTACACTTCCTAACACTAAAATTAAAAATTCTTTTGCCAGTAGATTCATTATGCTGATGCGTGACGCACCCAGTACTTTGCGTACTGCCACTTCTTTTTGACGGCGAATTGTGGCAAATGAAGCTAAACCAAAAGTACCTAAGCAAGTTAAGAACACTGCAAGGCCAGTAAATATAAGTACGACAAGAGAAACACGCTCATCACCTTTTAATACCGCTTTATAGTTTTCAGCTAGCAGGTTTATTTTTGGCTCATAAATATTAGACACTTCAGCTAAAGCTGTGATCAATGCCTGTTTTATAGCAGGGAGGTTTTGTACGTTCACGGTTAAAATCACTTCAGATACTGGTGCTAAATAGTTAAAGCCACATAAAAACATAATGTTAGAATTCGCATCTTGTGCATTACCAACCTTTACATCTTTTACAACACCAACAACTCGCATATCCACATTACGCCCAGTGTCTTTAATTGTTTGTCCAACAATATCAGCCACATTGCTATAACCAGCCTGCTTGGCAACGGTTTCTGTAATAATTGTACCTACTGTTGTAACCCCATTTGCTCGCGTCGCCCAGTCTGAGGAAAACTCACGGCTAAAGTCTCTGCCAGCAATGAGCGTAAGGCCTAGCCCTTTTACTACATCAAAACCAGAACCTATCACAGGGGTTATTCCACCTGAAAATTCACCATTGGGCCAAGTAGGCTGTAATGTATTGTTAATTGAAACGGTTAAACGAGTATCAATAATCGTTGCTTGCTCTACACCATCTATAGCCGTCAAGCGATTAATTAGTGCGCTAGGCTGCTGCGTAAATACCGATTGCACAGGCAACTCTGAAACCACTAAGCGTTGCTGTGTTTGATAGCCTAAAGGAAGGCTTTGTAAATGAGATAATTGTTTTAATAACGTAACTGATGCAATGATCAAACCGATTGCCAATGATGCTTGCAAGGTCAATAAGCATTTACGTACCCAAATGGCCGTATTACCGCGTTGTAAATCGCCACTTAACACTCGTTTTGCGCTAAATGATGAGATAAACAATGCCGGGTATAAACCTGCAAGTATGCCTACAGCAATAACGACAGCCATAATGCCCAAACCAAAGGCTGAAAAATAACTCACTATCAGTTCACGATCGACCAGCTGGTTAAAGCTTGGCAATAACAGTTCCACTAACACACAGGCAATAATCATCGACAATAGAGCAACCAAAGTAGATTCAGCCAAAAACTGTGTTACTAACTGCAGCTTACTTGCACCAAGTGCCTTGCGCACACCCACTTCTTTAGCGCGCTTTGCAGACTGTGCTACTGTCATATTGATAAAGTTAAAGCCAGCAATCAAAATAAGTAACACGCTCAACCCTGCACAAATCATCACAACTTGCTTTGCGCCGCCTGCTTTCATTTCAAATGGCGATTTTGCTGTTAAATGTAAGTCTAGTAATGGGTGTAACTCAATGGCAATTTGACCCGCCATTTGCCCATTGAAGTACTGTTTAGACAGTGTATCAGCGAGTGCTTTTGGATCGGCCTGTGGCGCCAAGCGCATATAAACATAGCTACTATTAATCATCAGGTTATTTGGATCATGTTTTACATAAACGAGGTTTTTAAATGCAAAGTGAGTATTGCTTGGTAAATCTGCAAACACCGCCCGTACAGTATATTGCCCTTGTTCGTGCTGTAGCGTGTTACCAATAACATTTATTGTACCGAAAATACGCAGTGCTTCAGATTCACTTAGAGCCAAGCTCTCAGGTGTACTCATTGCATTTTTTAAATCACCAGCCAATGTGTTTATATTGATAAAGTTCTCAATATTTGGCGTTGCCCCATACAAGTCATTAAGTTTAAAACCCTGATCCCGGTACTGCACGTCAACCATAGCTTCTCGAGTCAGCGATACCATCGTCAAACCAAACACTTCTTCAACTTGACTATATTCAGTGGCTTTTGCCGCTTGAGAATAATTAAAAATAGGAATGACTGATAAGCCCAACTTTGAGAAATCTTGGCCTACACGGTAAACACGTTCAGCGTGAGGCTGCTGACTATCGTACGATAGCTCGTTTTGTGCAAATAGTGCCACTAAAATAGCCGCAGCTAAGCCAATACTTAACCCTAAAAGGTTTAGGATAAAGTGCTGTTTTTGTTGCTTGAATGATCTTAAAGCAGTGACTAAATAATTAATAAACATATTAAGCAACCTCAACAACGGCTTGCTGCGCAATATTTGCTTTATCAAGCATCACTTGGCCATCCAATAGGCGCACTAAGCGATCAGCATAGGCACCCTCTTTTTCTGAGTGAGTCACCATGATCACCGTTGTGCCTTCACGGTTTAATTCGCGTAGCATCGCCATCACTTCATCACCGTTTTTAGAATCAAGGTTACCGGTTGGCTCATCGGCTAAAATTAGTTTGGGATTAATCACTAATGCACGCGCAACGGCTACCCGCTGCTGCTGACCACCCGATAGTTGCTGTGGTAAATGCTCGCCGCGGTGATCAATACCCACGCGCTTTAAAATGGTTTCTACGCGTTGCTTACGCTCACTTTTTGATATTTTTTGATACTGCAATGGCAACTCTACGTTTTCATAAACTGTTAGCTCATCAATCAGGTTAAAGCTTTGAAATACAAAGCCAATTGATTCTTTACGTAGCTCTGCTAGTTGCTTTTCGCTATAGCCTGCAATGTCAGTTCCCGCAAAATCAAAGTTGCCTGAGGTCGGTGAATCAAGCATACCCAAAATAGAAAGCAGCGTTGACTTACCACAGCCAGATGGCCCCATTATCGCTAAGAAATCGCCTTCGTTTACAGTTAAGTTAATATTACTCAGCGCTGTTGTTTCAACATCTTGAGTACGAAATACGCGGCTTAAATTAGTTAGTTTGATCATTGTTATTATCCTTAAAATTGTAGTTGCTGTGCTTTGTCAAAGTTACTGTAGCTAGAGGTAATCACTTTATCCCCAGCGTTTAGCCCTTCAAGCACTTCAAAATAGTGTTGATTCTTTTTGCCTAGGCGAATATCACGGCGCACTGCTTTATCACCGCCTTGCTCGATTACATAAACCCAGTTACCGCCCGAGTTAGTAAAAAAAGCCCCGCGTTTAAGCAGTAAGGCATTGTTATTGTCATCCCCTAGCATTAACTCAATATCAATGCTTTGGCCGCGCTTAATGCTTTTAGTGTTACTGGGTAGGTCCACTTCTACTTGAAATTGTGACTGCTGTACGCGGCTATCGATTTTGCTCACTTTTGCATTCACCGTGCCGCTTTCAAGCTCAATCATTACCGCCATGTCACGCTGCACTTGGTTTAAATAAAATTCATCCATGCGCACCACTAACTTATATTCATTAGGAATATCTATTTGGCCTAACCGCGCACCACTGTTTTTAGATTCGCCAATTTCCACATCAAGTTCGCTTAAATAACCCGATACCGGTGCTTTGATTAATAAGTTGTCGAGATTTCGACGCGCAAATTGCAGATTTTTTTCGAGCATTTTAGCGCTGTCTGACAACTGCGCCACTTGCACCTCACGGATTGAATTTTCTTGCTGTTGGCGCTCAAGGGTGAGCTCTTTACGGGCTTGGTAATAATTTAAATCTTCTTCAAGCTCAGCTAGTTGGTCTTGCGCCAATACGCCACTTTTAACCAAAGGTTTAGTTTGTTTTAATCTACGTGTTAAATGGGTAATTTTTAATTCGATTTCTAATAAGTCGCGGCGTAAGTTTAACCGGCTGGTTTCCATGTTCATTTGCGTATTACGTAAAAAGTTAAGCTGCTCGGTAACTTGTGCTTCACGGCTCATTACATCCAGTTGTAGGTTAGTATTGCTTAGGCGCACGAGCGGTTGGCCTTTCTCAACATATTCACCTTGCTCGACTAATCGCTCTTCCACTTGACCACCAGCAATGGTATCGAGATAAATACTGGTTTTTGGCACAACTTGACCGCGTAAGCTTAAGGCATCTTTAAAGGCACCTTGTTTAACCGTGCTAACCGTTAAACCACTACGCTCGATATTTTGGCTACGGCCTGTATCACTGCTTTGCGTAAAACCATATGCAGCCGCAGCAACACCTAAAGTAAGAGCTGCAAAAGTAAATTTTTTTAAATACTTTTGCGTAAATGAGCGTTCTATTTTTTTGTCCATGTCGACTACCTTGATACAGGTTTAATAAACTAATTACCGATAGTTAATACAAACGCTGTGCCAACTTTAATTAACAAATAAAATCAACCACTTAAATACAGCTTAAGTTTTTAAACTAATTATAGTGTCCGTTTATAGAACACTTTATTATCTTATGAACGTCCATTTATGGACACTGTCCCCTTTTTGTTTTAGGCTAAATAAAACTCTATAAGAATAAAAAACATGAAACACACAGGCTCTCTTCTAATTGTTGATGACAACCCAGACATTCTCATTGCAGCACGTTTATTACTAAAACAGCATTATCAAAGTGTTAAAACCACAGACAATCCATTTGACATTGCAGGCATCATTAACGAGCAACGCAAGCTCGAGCAGCCCGTTGACGTAATACTGCTTGATATGAACTTTACCCAAGACTCAATCAGTGGCAAAGAAGGCTTTTATTGGCTGAAAAAAATTATCGAACAAGACGCTAATATCGTTGTTTTATTAATGACCGCTTACGGCGATATTCAATTAGCCGTAGATGCAATTAAAGCGGGGGCCTCTGATTTTATTGCCAAGCCTTGGCAAAACGAACAATTACTTGGCGCAGTCGCCGCTGCATTTTCACACGCAAAAGACAAACAGCAAGTGGGCAAATTAACGCGGCAAAAACAGGGGTTAAACCAAGCCTTAAACACGCCTAACTTTGAGTTTTTAGGTCAAAGCAATGCGATGCAACAGGTGTTTAGCACCATAGAAAAAGCAGCTCAAACTGATGCCAACATATTAATAACCGGTGAAAGTGGCACAGGGAAGGAGTTGACCGCACACGCCATTCATCAAGCAAGTATGCGCCACAATCAAACCTTTATGAGTCTAGATATGGGTGCAGTAGCTCAGAATTTATTTGAAAGTGAACTATTCGGCCACAAAAAAGGCGCGTTTACTGATGCTAAAGCCGATCGCATTGGTAAATTTGAGCTTGCCCACGGTGGCAGTTTATTTTTAGATGAACTGGGTAATTTACCCCTAGAGCATCAAGCCAAATTACTGGCTGCACTGCAAAATAGACAAATAACGCCCGTTGGCAGTAGTAAAGCCGTTGATATTGATATCCGCCTAATTTGCGCCACTAACGACAACCTTGATCAAGCCGTCGCAGAGGGGCGTTTTCGTCAAGATTTATTGTATCGGATAAACACCGTTGAAATTCGCCTTCCGGCATTACGGGAGCGCAGCGATGACATTCCATTATTAGCTAATTACTACCTAAAACACTTTGCGCAAAAATATAAACGCAGCTTAACCATTAGCGATCATGATATGAGTGCGCTTTGCCAATACGCGTGGCCAGGTAATGTGCGAGAGCTTGCCCACGCTATAGAGCGTGCGGTTATTTTAACTGAAGGGGATAAACTCGATATAAGCTCAGTGGTTGGTAATTCAATATCAGTTAGTACTGACGAGAAAACCCAAAGCACGGAGGTTTTAAACAATGTAGCGCAGTACGACACTTTTGATTTAGACATACTTGAACAACGAACAGTTCGCGCAGCACTTAAGCACCATCAAGGTAATGTTAGCCATGCAGCCAAAGCACTGGGTTTAACTCGCGGTGCCATGTACCGCCGCCTTGAAAAGTACGGGCTATAATCATGCGAGCTAATTTATTACTTTCATTTAATATTATCGCACTTATAAGTGTTAGTGCATTGCTTAGCTATGTATTGCAAAAGCATGGTTTTTCAGCGACGACATTGTTAATGATGCTAGTCGCTGCGGCGCTAATAGCGCATATTTTTACGCTGTTTAAGCGCCAACAAAAACAAGCTGAAATGGTGATCCGAGCCTTAGCCAATGGCGACAGCACCTTGGGGCTTGGTCAACAACATCCAATGCTTAAGCAATTTGAACAAGTAAAAACGCAAATGCAAACGGCACGTTTTAATGCCGAGCAACAAGCACAGTTTCTACAAGCTTTGCTCATCCATGTTGATTTAGCTGTTATGGTATGTGATGACAACGGCGAGGTGATCGAATCAAATCCAGCCGTTAGTAAATTACTGGGGAAGAGTTTTCGACATTTACATGAGTTAGGGGCTGTAGGTGAGTTAATTTTAAACGCCGAACACAATATCCGCAGCACCACCTACTGGCAAAATGGCGAGCAGCACGACACTCTCTCAATTCAACTTAGTATCGCCGAAATTCAAGGTAAAGTTCGTCGTGTAGTGAGCCTACAATCAATTCACGACCAGTTACAACTCAAAGAACAGCAAGCATATAAACGCTTAACTAAAGTGCTCACTCACGAAATTGCTAACTCCATTACGCCACTTTCATCGCTAGCTGATACTTGTAGCAATTTACTGCCACAAGAGCTATGTTTTGATGAGCTTGAAGATAAACAAGACTTACAACTTGCGCTAAACACGTTAGCATCAAGAACCGCTCATTTAGGGGATTTTATTGCTCGTTTTCGCCAAGTTAGCAGCTTACCTAAACCCAATTTAACACCGGAAAATTTAGCCGATATGCTAACGCGTATTGTCGCTTTACATCAACAACAAGCACGCGTTCAACACACCCATATCGAACTGTCGATTAAAAATCAGCAGTTAGTAATGCTTGATAGCAGCCAAATAGAACAGGTATTAGTAAACTTAATAAAAAATGCACTTGAAGTACTAAAGAGTAACCAAAAGTACAGCGCAGAGAATGCCGCTCAACCAAGGATCGAAATTAGCTTGGCGCAAAACACTAGCCAGCAACTTTATATAGAAATCAACGACAACGGCCCAGGTATCAGTGAGCATGTGATAGATATGATCTTCGTGCCATTTTTTACCACCAAGCAACAAGGCTCCGGCATTGGCCTTAGCCTCTCCCGGCAAATAATGCTCAACCACGGTGGTGATTTAATTTATATACAAAAGCCACAAGGCGCCTGTTTTAGGTGTGTGTTTGGTTGAGTGTAGAACGCCATTTAAGGTGGCGACTCATTAGCATTGGCACTTTCGCGCTAAAGCACGACGTACTAAATTGCACTGCATGTCTCGTAGGTCGTCGTTTACGGCGATAGTTAATTTGCAATACAGGTAATTAAATCAACCTAAAGATCAACGGGCTTACCAATATTAGCCCGCAACCAAAGCCCACTTTAACTTGCCATGCTTTATATTTACCTGTGACTTTAATTCCTAACAGTGGGCTTAATAAGTCGATACGTCGCGCAGCAATAAACACCAACCAACAAATAATGAAAGTGAGGCTGAGTATAAGTAATGGCTCCACAAAACCACCTAATTGCAGCTTCGACAAATAAAACGCAAGGCCAATAATCACACTTTGATGTAATAGATAAAAAGGGAATACTGCACCGTTTAATAAAGCCAGTTTAGGGTGATCGTGATTCAAAAAACGTTGTGCTAGTGCCAGCATTAACAACACGCCCATTAATCGTTGCGCAGTATACAGCATATCCATGCTGGTAATTTGCCATTGGCTAGCAGCAGGGTTTTGCCAAATCGTGTTGTAACACAGTACAACAACTATATAACCTAACGTAAATACTACGAATAGCACTCGCCAATGACGAAGTAGCTGACTATAAAATGAAGGCTGCCACGCAAGCAAGTAACCGTAAAGTAAGAACAGCGCGCCCATGGGGTATCGGAAAGTATCACTCGGCCAGCTCAGTTTTAAAATACACAGCGGCAATAGCAATACAATAAAAATAGTCAATAACGAGCGCCCACATAAACGCGTGATTATTGTATGCACAGTAGCGTGAAGCAGCAGCGGCATTGCTAACACCAGCAATAAAGTAAATTGCCATAACGAACGTAAGTACCAAAGGTGATTCACATCGACATGAGGCCAAATCCCTGCTTGATAGCGCTCGAATAAAGGGTTGGTTAAATCAAAGAACTGGCTGTAAAACTGCCAAAAGCCCATAGCTAAACTGGCTTCTTGGCTCATTTGCGCATAAAGCTGAATAGGCACAATAAACCAAATGCCAAACAATAAAGGCAGTAATATTTTTACACTTCGCGTAGTTAAAAACATACCTAGACTAAAGCGCGCGACAATAAAGCGCAGCGCCACACCTGAAATAAACCAAATTAATCCCATTCGCCATGGCGACAATAAAAGCATGACGTTTTCAATACCGCTGGATAAGTACTGACTTTTAAAATGAAAGCCCCAATTTTCACTGTATAACATGCCGGTGTGGTAAAAAATTAATAAGCCAAAGGCAAGTACTCTCAGCCAATCTAAATCATAACGGCGAGATGGCAACTCTTCGCCTTGGTTAAACACATTTAACCAAGGTTTTAATAGCGTACGTGTTGTATTTTTAATGACTATTTTAAGATTCATAGGAGATTTAACTTACAATTAATTAATAACAACTATGGACAACACACTGTGTTAAGCAATCACAAAAGGCTTATAAAACAGTCAATAGGGATAAACGGTGGATATCAGGGATGATATAAACTTGGTGTTTTATCACTCTCTTGCTAGTCTAATTGCGGTCTTTTAAAGAGTTACAATAATAATGATCACTTTATCGCACTTTCAGCGCTATCAAACTTGGTACGCGGCTTTATTTTTATGTAGTTATATTTTTATAAACAACACGATTAATGCCAGCTCAAATATTATGGAAGCCCAACGTGATGGCGCACTTCCTTTTATGATCTGGGAGCCCTTTGTATGGGAATACTCGAGTGCTATTGGCACTTTATTATTGTTTCCGGCTTTAGTTTGGTTATTAAAAGCTAAGCCCTTTAATTGGCAAAAAATCTCTCATTCAATATTACTGTACTTAGTAGCGAGCATTGCTTTTTCGTTATTACATATTGGTATTATGGTTGCTATCCGCAAACTCATTTACACCTTGCAGGGTATGCAATATGACTTTGGGTTAGTGTGGTTTGAGTTACTTTATGAATACCGCAAAGATTTGTGGGGATTCTTATTTTTGATTATTGTTATTAAAACCTATCAATATGTTGTGAGCCAATTAACTGGTGAAGCAGCCCCGATCAGTCAAGGCGAAGATACTGCTGAATATGTAAACTTAGACAGGCTACTGGTAAAAAAGCTGGGAAAAGAATTTATTGTTCGCGTAGCAGAAGTAGATTGGCTTGAATCAAATGGCAATTATGTAAATCTACATATTGGCGCTCGAATTTACCCTTTTCGTGCAACCATGACACAACTTATAACTCAGTTAGAACCACAAGGATTTTGCCGCATTCACCGTTCTCATGCGGTTAGGTTAGACGCGGTTGAATCAATCACGCCATTAGCAAGTGGCGATAGTGAAGTAAAGCTCACTACAGGCAAAGTGCTAAACCTGTCACGTCGCTATAAAGAACAGTTTAAACAATACTTAAATTCAGCCACCGCACATTTTTAGCTCACCCTATGTTAAGCTTAACGGCTTTAGTTTAGCTGCATTTATATTTTCGGAGTAGTTTAGTACGTGTTTGTAAATCGATTTATCCGCATTCTACCGCTGGTTATTATTTTATCTGGCTGTGAAACCACACCCGATACACCAACATCACCCCCTGAAATTAAGGCTAACCCCAAAAAAATTGTTAAAGAACAAAACGAAAATATTGAGCAAATAGCTCCCTTAAGTCCTCAGAAACTCGATGATGTGTGGCAACGCATCCGAGCGCAGCTTACATTTGCCAATTCTAGCCACCCAGATGTACAACAACGCATTGCATGGTATTTATCGCACCCAAATTACATGGATGAAATTAGTCGCCGTGCTGAGCCTTACCTTTATTATATAGTCACAGAGGTTGAAAAGCGGAACTTACCCATAGAATTAGCATTAATGCCGCTAATTGAAAGTGACTTTGATGCCAGTGCCTATTCGCACAAGCATGCATCTGGACTTTGGCAATTAACGCCTGCCATTGCTAAATATTTTAAAGTGCAAATATCCCCTTGGTATGATGGCCGACAAGATGTTATTGATAGCACTCGCGCAGCGCTGGATTTTATGGAGTACTTGTACAAGCGCTTTGATGGTGATTGGTATCATGCAATAGCAGCTTATAACTTAGGTGAAGGCCGTGTACTTAGAGCAATTAGTAATAATAAAAAACAAGGCAAACCCACTGATTTTTTCAACTTAAAACTGCCCAAACAAACCAGTCAGTACGTGCCAAAATTACTAGCTGCGGCACAATTATTAAAAAGCCAAAAAATGGCTTTTCCTACAATTTCAAACAGCCCAACAATTGCAGTATTGCCTATTGATGGCGCTGTTATTTTAGATAACCAAGAAGAATGGCGGTCATTAGAGGGGTTAAACTATGGCGTTATCCGCTTCCCTGCGGTCATTGATGCACCTCACATTGTTGTGCCAGCGAGTAAACAAGCCGAATTTAAGAGTATGTTGGCTAATCAAAAAGAAAACGATTACAGCCAATGGCAGCATTACACAATTCAACCGGGGGATAGTTTAAGCGTGATTGCAAAACGTTATGCAATCAGCGTTAAACAGCTAAAAGCGTTTAATAATTTGAAGACTGATCGCATCCGCGCTGGTAAGAAATTAATACTGCCGATGTTGGCAGATCAACAGGTAGAACACTTAGTAAAGTCAGGCGAAAGTTTATGGAAAATAGCCAAACGCTACAACGTCAGCATTACCAAGCTAAAACAATGGAATAACCTGTCGCGAGATCGTTTGCAAATAGGTGAGAAGTTAACGGTGTTTTTATCTAATAGCTAAGTGAAAGGGGGCTGGCAAAGCTGTCAGCCCCTTTCAATTAGGTGGTTTTAGTTTGTTTCATCGTCTTGCGCGTGCCTGCCGTACCAGTTTACTCTGCGCGTCAACATCATTATTAAACTGAGTACCACGAACACCAGTACACTGCCCATTAATAATGCGTAATCCTCTGCACTGAGTAATCCGTATAAAAGACTATAGATAAATAACACCCCACATAAGAATAGCCCTCCATGTTTGCTATTTTTAAGCATACCCGCAACATAAACACTCAATAGAATTGCTGATGCAAGCGCCGATAATAAATACGCAATATTAAAGCCCAAGTGCTCACTAAGTGAAATCAGTAGTAAATAAAATACCGCTAAAGCAAGCCCGACAAAACCATACTGTACAGGGTGTATTGGCTCATCACGCAGTACCTCGAGCAAAAAGAAGCTCGCAAAAATAAGTACAATAACCAAGATGGCATAATTACTTGCTCGATAATTTTTAAGGTAGTGATTAACGCTATCGACTAAATTAACTCCCATGTTACGTTGCTTGAACAAGGTGCACTCATTACGAAATAAACATTGGTTAAATAGCTCTTTTAAATTGGTCGCAAAGTAATTGGTTTGCCAACTCGCAGAAAAGTCCTGTGCCGAAATTGATGACTCGATAGGCAGGTAATCCCCTACAAAACTTGGGTGTGGCCAATCGGCTTGCATTGTCAATGAGCTGTTTTTACCAACCGGTGCAAATGAAAGTTGACGCATACCCTGCAGATTTAAATCTATTTGATACGGCAGTACCTCACTTTTGCGAATGGTTTCATAATCAAGCTCTACACGAATCCCTTGTGGTAACTGATCTAGCTGGGTACCGGGTAGTAGTTCATAACTTCGCTCGTTAACATTAATGTGTGATCCTTGTCCTATCCCTCGGACATCAGAAATGGCTAAAATAAGGTTGAGGCGTTTTATCTTTTTGTCCGCTAAGACAGCTAATGCACTCGTTTTAAACCGCCCTTCAAATTGGTTCTGTGAACGATATAACAACGCTTTATAAATACCACGGTACTTTTCAAATGTTGCTAGATTACTACTGACATTGAGCGATTCAGGTAAAAGCGTCATATTCATCAATTGCTCGCTCGTTTTACCATCAACCGTAACTGTTTCTAGGTACTGAGCATGAATAAATGGGCCAATAACCTGCTGTTCATCACTGCTACTCTTAGCTATATCAGCCTGAACTTGCTGCTGCAATTCTGATCGCTCATCAATTAGATTTTGGATCATAAAGATAGGGATCAATAACAACACGATAAGCCCTATTATTATGATCAGTTTGGTTTCTATTTTTTGTTTCACTGTTATGTACTCCATCTATTACATAAGCATAGAGTAACGGAGCTATATGGATTTACTGAGGTGCTTAGATGGAGCTTTTATGGAGTAGGCATATTTATATGAACACGGACGCCATTTTTAGTATTTTTTATGTTGAGCTGCCCTTTATGTAATTTAACGACCTGCTCAACGAAGTTTAGGCCTAATCCAGTGCTTTTTTTACCATTGGCTCTAGGGAGTGAATAAAACCGTTCTGTGATGCGTTCAAGGGCATAATCTGGGATACAAGGCCCCGTGTTATCAATATAGATTTGAACATAGGATGGCTCTTGTATTACCTGAATGTGAATCTCCCCCCCCTCGTTGATAAAGTCCAATGCGTTATCAAAAATATTGTATAGCGCTTGTTGAATTAGAAATACGTCTCCTAAACACACACTGCTAGTGTCGCAGCTAATTACTACTTGTACATTTTGCGTTGTGGTTCTGGCAATAAAAGAATCTTTAATTGCTTCAAATAAAGGTTTTACAAAAACCTTCTTTCGCTGTTCAAGTTCAGGAAGCTGCTCTAATTTGGTAAGCGTAAGCAGCTTATCTATTAGCTGCTGCATTCTCACTGTTTCAGACTCAATATTATTTGCAAATAACTGTTTTTTATCTGTACTTAGGGGAGACTGTAAAATCTCGCTTGCACCTTTGATTGCAGATAGAGGGCTTTTTAATTCATGAGTTAGTGTTTGAACATAATGCTCAACGTAACGTTTGCCATCTAACTGATTGCGCATTTTTTCTAGCGCATCACTTAACAAGCTATATTCATAAAAAACTCTAAACCTTGGTTTAGATGCTTTTTCACCTCGCCCCATTTTATCCGCATAGTTTGCCAGCTTATACAAGGCACCATTGATTCGCCAGGCAATCAATGCTCCAACCATTAATGCCAAAATACTCATCACGACTAACCAACTTAATACACGGTACTTAGACATGTTTATAAAAGGTTGTACAGAGCGATTGGGCTTAGCCACAGTGACTGACCCAATAATATTACCATTATCGATTATGGGCGCAGCAACATGCATGACGGTTGAAAGTGGGTCATCTTGAGCAGTTGCGGTCGAGCGAGCACCGTACTCTCCCCGTAATGTGAGATAAACATCATTCCATTGTGAAAAATCTTTTCCTATATCTTGCTGCCAAGAATCAACAACAACGATTCCCGCAGCATCCGTAATATATATACGGTGATTTGTCCCTTGTTTATTTACCCCCCAGATTTTTGCATTTGGTTGCCTGCTGCCATACGAGTTAACCACATTAGTAAAGTGGCTTTGTGACAGCGTACCACGAGCTAAATCATCTCGCGCCATCACTGCAAGCAAATTAGCCATATCAACCAAGGTTTCCTCGGTAACCTGACGAACTGTGGGCTTAATCTCGCGCATAACCGTTGAACTAACTAAGTAAGTCGTTAGTATCACGAGGATAAAATAAAGCAAAAACAATCTCAGCCCGAGCGGGATTTTAGGCCAACGCTTCAAGCGAGCTAATGAATGCGTGGAGCGTTTAAATAGGTTCATAAAAATAACCAAAACCTCGCTTAGTATGAATCATGGGCTCATGACATACAGCGCGTAATTTATTTCTAATGGCTTTGATATGACTATCAACATTGCGGCTATATACACTGTCTTGGCATAGTTGTGCTGATGATAGCAGTTGCTCTCGAGAGAATACCTGCTTAGGGGATAACACTAGCTTATCAAGCAATTTAAACTCTAAAGCCGTTAAATTTAACGGGGTGTTATTGAAGTAGTAATCAAAATTATTACTGTACAGACCTGATTGCTCAGTAGAAGTATTTATTTGTGTTTCTCTGACAGCATATGGCTTTAAACGAAGTTTAACGCGAGCAAGCATTTCTCGAGGGCTAAAGGGTTTAGTGACATAGTCGTCTGCGCCAATCTCTAATCCAACAACGCGATCGATTTCATCGTTGCGTGCCGTTAAGAAAATGATGGGTAAAGAAGAAAATTCGCGAACTTGCTTACATAGCTCAAAACCATTTGCATCAGGTAAACCAACGTCTAAAATCAGTAAATCTATCTGTGTAGCTTTAATATAACTAAGACCAGCCCCTGCGGTATCGAACCAAACGACGCTAAAGCCATCCATCTCGAGCGTATGAATCAAGGTGTCTGCAATTGCTTTTTCGTCTTCAATGATCACTATCTGCGCCGTTGCCATACAACTTATTCCTTTACTACAACCTAATAAACACGCTTATAGTTACAGTAAGTAACAAGTCAGTCAATATCCTTTATAAGGATGCTCTTTGAGCACAATAAAGTGGTTAGACGCTTTATTTAAATTAGAGGTGAAATTTTCACAGCCTAAGATCCTCTAGCTATTTCACTTCCCTGCAGATACAAAAAAGCCCGACTCGAAAGAGTCAGGCTTTTTTGTATTTGGAGCCATTGTGCGCTACGCAGTAGGATGACCTACTTTCATACACTTGATGTTCTTTAATGGAGATGCACTTAGCTCTAGACTGGTCGAGGGGTTCTAGATACTCAACCCACACTACGATGGTCAGGTTAACGCTGTGCAGCTGATAGCTGACGGCTGACGGCTGACGGCTGACGGCTGACGGCTAATACTTTCACGTT